>NZ_QTNF01000066.1:0-9558 GCF_003603455.1 Bacteroides sp. AM37-9
CAAAGATATGGCGGCTAACAACTTATGTCAAGGCGGAAAATAGAATGGTTACTATCTCACTTTTAGAAGGCACTTTAAAAGCCGTTATTGCTCCTTTTTAGTTTAGCTACTGTCTAGTAATTCGTATTATATTTTATATCTTCATACCTATTGCCACTTATTCGGGCGTTATCGTAATCTCCGCCTTTTCCCTTACATTCACCTGTAACCGTGCATCTTTCTTCAGAGGTGTCCACACTACCCGCTTACATTCTCCTTTTTGCAAATCGTTAGAATGATGATTGCTACCACTTAGATATTCCGTTCCCAGTTCCGTATTCTCAAAGGTCCAGTTCCATACACCGTCCAAGTTCAGATAGAAATTCTCAATCTTACTATTTTTTGCATGAAACGACAATCCATTTCCCTGAATATCCAACGAACGAAGCCGGCAAGAATCAAGAGACATGTCATAACGGTTGCCACGGACAAATAATGAATCCGTTTGCACATCCTTCAAATTCAATTTCACACTTTCCGTGTTAGCAATTATAGTAGTCAGCGAATCCACCACCAGATTCACATGAAGCCCATACATAAAAATGTGATCTTTGTGCTGAAGCTTTTCAGGAATGTTATTCACATTCAAATCTAACTCCATCAATAAGGTATCATTTTTTTGAGTAACCTTCAAAAACTTCCCTTTCGGATACGAAATTTCTTCTTTTCCCGATGACGCATCAGAAGAAGATATGTCCATTTCACCACTTACAAACACGCGTTTCGTCTCAGGAACTCCGTCCTGACTTGTGAAAACATTAATCACATGTATGCCATTCAACTCCATTTGGGTCTGCTCATCACCTACAAAGATTCCATCTTCCCGATAGGGTTTCCCCGACATAGATATGAAAATAACAGTTGCCACAATTATAAGCAACCCGGAAACGAGAAGGCCCATAAATATATACGTAGTACGTTTCATAATATTCCGTCTTTTTTTATTTCTGCTTTTTTATAAACTCATGATACATTGTCTCTATTTCTTTTATCGGTATATCAAGCGTATACAGCTGACGAAAGAAATAGTCCAGTTCTTCCTTCAGAAAAGTATTTTTACGAAGAGAATGAATCAGCTCTTTTGCTCCCGAAGCCACAAAATATCCAATGCCCCGTTTATTATAGATAATATTCTGTACCTGAAGATAATCAAAGGAACGCATCACCGTATTCGCATTCACCTCCACAATGGCAGCATACTCCCTGACAGAAGGAATCCGCTCCTCTTCCGGATACTGCCCCAGCAATATCTCATCACAGATCCTATCTGCAATTTGTAAATAAATAGCTTTACTTTCTTTAAAATTCATAGGCTAAGGTATTACATTCTATTAACAATTTCAGATTCCTTAAAGCGGAAATAGGCCAATGTCCAGTTCATCAATGTAAAGAATATGCCAACAACAATCATAATACTCATAGCCGTATCTTCCGACATTCCAGTGAACACATTTTCCGAATAATAGTTGCCATTCTCCAAGAACATTTTGCTCATAAAAACAGCAAGTAAGAAATATACGATAGCAATAACCGTTCCCGATGCAAATGTTTTCAGGAACGAATTTTTAGGCCAAATAGAACTACCTAATACGAATAAGGATTGCACAAAGAAATAGGCTGATAACAGGGCTCCAAATTGTAACCCGGTCCGACATAATGTATAATAAGTCTTTCTTTCTCCAACCAGATGCGACAAGTCGACAGGAATGATAAAGTCCTTCTCCTCCGGATAAGCCAAAGAATAGATAATAAAACGTGTATAATCCGCCAGTTTATAAGAAATCAGGAAAATGACCAGGAACACAACCGTAAAAACAAACCACCGGGAGAAAAACTTCTCGAAAGGAGTTGCCGGAACCATTAACATGGAAGTACGGCTCGTTTTCGTTTTCATCTTTTCCATTGTAAACGAAGCGCTCAAACAACCAAATCCCCACAAAGACCAGATAAAAACGACTAACAAGAATGTCCATGCAGGATCTTCGATCTGACCTGAATGCCAATATCTATACTCAAAATATCCGTTCCAAACCATTACTACTGCCATCACTCCATACATCAACACCATACGAAGCACATTCGATCTCCAATTCTCTACCATCTCCTTACGGCAAAGATTCATAAAACGAGGCAAACTGAAAAAAGTATCTTTTATCATCGTCTTTTATTTTTGAGTGTGAAACAATCGGGCTATCTCTTCAGGAGCAGCCAACGTAGCATTAAAAAGAAGTTCCAGATTTAATTCCGATTCTTCCTGTTCTTCGTTAGGAAGTATCAGGTAATTCCCCTGAATAGTAGGGATTGCGAAAAGAGCATTTTTCGCCAGTTCCCGATTGTCACTCTCCACAAAGAAAAGTTTGTCGCAAATATTACTTGTAGATTCATCCAGCAACACACGGCTGTCATCCATAATCAATACATGATCGAGCACCTTATCAATGTCACGAACCTGATGCGTAGAAATTACAATCGTCTTATCATCCGACATGCCCGATGCTATAAACTTACGGAACTGACTTTTACCGGGAATATCCAGCCCGTTGGTCGGCTCGTCCATCAACAAAAGAGAAGTGTTTGTAGCAAGCGCAAAGCTCATGAATACTTTTTTTTTCTGTCCCATAGAAAGTGATCCGAGATCAATATCTATATCCATTTCAAAATAATGGAGATATTTAATCATCTCCTCCTTGCTGAAACGGGGATAAAAAGGGCTGTTCAACTCCACATAGCTAACCAGAGAGACTGAAGGTAATTCAAACTCTTCGGGAACTAAAAACATATCCTGCAAAGTAACCGGTAACCGTCGGCGCACATCTGTATCGTGAAACACCACTTTGCCGTTTTTAGGAGTCAATAACCCGGACATCAGATAGAGAAGAGTAGACTTTCCCGCGCCATTCTTTCCCAACAGTCCATATACCCTGCCGGACTCGAACGAAAGCGAAAAATCATGTAATACCGCACGCTTCGATTTACGATAAGTAAATGAAAGATTTTCTACTGTAATCATAGCATTTCTGTTTAATGAACAATGTTTCTTAGTGTATTAGTGTAATAGTACACCGCAAATGTAGGCAATCTTTTGAATATTCCAATAGAAAAGGAGAAAAAAGTGCAAAAAAAGGAGGAGCTAAGATCACTCTCCACTCCTCCTGTCACGACAAACAACTAAAATTATTCACTATTTGATGCCGTCCAATGCCCTTTTAGCAGTAGCATTAGCGGGGTCTATAGCCAGAATTTTATTCCAGTATTCTATGGATTTATCTTTATTAGCCTTTGCTTCGGCCTTCAATGCCGGATTCTCGATCGCTAACAAATAGTAATATCCAAGATAACTGTAACATTCAACCAAAGCTGAATTGTAATGAGGATCATTTTTGCTTTCCAATAAAGCAGCCACTTCCTCATAGAAAGGTTTCGCAAGTCCTTGAGTGGTTTCAGGGTCCAGTGCTGAATTGGCACGAGCTCTCCAGAAGTTACCCAAGTAGCTATCCGGTGCTGCTTCTGCAATTGCATGGAAAACAGAATCGGCGGACATCAACGCCTGCTTGCGTTCTTCAACAGTGATTGTCAATGAATCAGGTTGCGTACCAGCACCGTAATAAAGTCTACCAACCTGAAACTGTAAGTCCGGAGTCTGTTTTTCTTTATCAAGGGATGAATAATATTTCTGGTAAGCACTGATTGCTTTTTTATAATCATTCTTCTGTTCGTAAGCAGAAGAGATATTTTTATATAAATCCGTCTTTTTCGGATCCATCTTTACCGCTTTCTCATATTGTATTACTGCATCATCATATTTTTTCAGACTTTCCAGCAAGTGCCCATAATACATATAATCCAAATAAGAATAATCGGCTTTTTCACATTCATTGAAGAAGATGTCCGCTGCCTTTATCGCTTCATCAAAACGCTTCAGGTCAGTATAGTTATACATTGCCAGACGGTTGAACGCAGCATGATGGGCATTCTTTTGTAATCCCATATTAGCCACTTCGAGCGATTTCTCAAAATCATGGTTCAAAAATAAAGCAAACGCATACTTCACCAAATCTTCTTCCGTAGCAGTAGGCCCCATTGCAAAATTCGCATAAGCTTCTGCCGCTTTACTAAAATCATTTTTTAAATAATAAATCTCGGCTAGTTTTTTGTCTACGGCTGTGTTGGACGGTTCCAGGGCTTTCAATTGGTTCAGCTTTTCAATAGCAAGACTTGCATTGGCTGATTTATAAACATCTGCATATTTCAGATAAGCTTCCGTACATTTCGGATCGAAATAAATCGCTTCTTCATATTTCTGAGAAGCGAGACCCGCATTTTTCTGCTTCATGGCAATATTTCCTTCCAATACAGAAGCAAGAGCCGATTTACCATTCGCTTTTCTGGCAAGAGTTGCATATTCTTGCGCTTCGGGAAGTTTGTCAGCATCCAGATACGTATTTCCAATAGCTACCAAAAGTTCCACATTCTTTTTATTCTTTCCTTTAATCAGATGCTCGGCTTCTTCAGCAGCCTGTGCCGGATTCGTCTGAATAGTTTCTTTCAATTTGGCAACTTCCGCCTGCCATTCGGCATCGGTTGATTGCGCACAGAGCGACCCTACTGCTATAAACGCTCCAGCTAAAAACATTTGTACTCGTTTCATGATAGTCTCTAATTTTAGTTATTATTCGTCTTTCACGTGGACAATACGCACCGGCTGTGTAGCCGGAACAAGTCCGGATTTTAATATAATCCGCTGCCCCTTGTCGGATGTCATAAAAGAAGCAAATCCCCAGGGCAGCCCACTGCGAGGATCGTTCAGTAATGCATAGATGGATCGTGCCAGCGGATAATTACCATAGAACAGATAGGCCTGATAAGGCTTATAGCTGTTCGCAGGAGTTGCCACATCTTCAGCACTGACTGCCATCACTCTGATCTCTTCACGAAAAGAAAGATTGGTCGTATCACTGCGGTTCCCCAGCCAGTTAACTCCAATAACTCCCATGGCATCAGGATTCTTCACTACATAGTCTATCACCTGCTGGTTGGTTTTCAAGGCACTGACGTTACCTTCAGCCAACGGTTTCCCACCACAGATTGAGTCCATTGCAAAACGTACGGTACTGGAATTCTTATTATCGAACACCACCTGAATCCCTTTCAAGCGGGAATCCGGATTTACCTCTTTCCAGTTTTTCACCTCACCGGTGAGGATGCGACGGAAATCACGTACACTCAACAAAGAATCCGGATTAGCACGATTCACGATCAATGCCAGACCATCCGTAGCCAATTTTATCTCGCGAGGGAAAAATTTACGGCTGTGGAATGAATTCATTTCTTCCTTAGTCAGTGTCCGGGTTGTAATAGCCAACCGGACACTGTCTTTCAGAAGTAAATTAATCGCTTCCACTTCAGTTGTGTAGCGAGGAACAATCCCGGCCAAAGGGTAAAGGTTTTCAAACACCTCTATCTCTTCTTGTATGATAGGTTCGAAACTCTCATCCGCTGCAATAGATACCACACCGGAAGAATAAGTATCCGTCGGCCCTTTCGATTTTGAGTTACAAGCACTCAACACCACCAACGCTACGAGTCCTATCAGCCTAAATTGTCTCTTCATCATCTTTTATTGTAATCTAAACATTACCGGAACGGTGAACTTCACACGTACCGCTTTTCCATTCTGTTTACCAGGGAGCCATTTCGGCATGCTTTTTACCACACGCACAGCTTCCTTATCCAAATAAGGGTCTACACCACGAGCCACACGCACATCAGTGATAGAACCATCACGTTCCACAACAAACTGTATAATAACGCGACCTTGTGTTCCATTCTCCTGTGCAATAGTCGGATATTTGATGTTCTTACCCAAGTAAGCCATCAATTCCTGTTGACCACCAGGGAAAGTCGGCATCTGTTCTACCATATCGAAAACCTTTTCCGGTTCCGGTGCAGCCTGTGTCACCACCTGCTTAAGGTCAGCAATATCTTTACCATTCGCCTCGTCGTTACCTTTTACGTCGGCAATAGAGATGGATACTTTAGTAGCATTCAAATCCTCCTGGCTCTTGATCTCATTATCTTCATGCACCTCTTCATCTTTCTTGATGACAGGAGCAGTAAACTTGATAGAACTCTTCAGTGCAGGGGGAGGAGGCGCCACCGGCTCAACCCGTTTCATCTCTTCCTGTTTGATTTCCGGTTCTGCCAATTTCGACAAGGTAGTCACCTCTGTCATCACTTCTTTCTGCTCCGGAGTTGCCAACTTAAGCAGTGTAGGGATGCTAAATCCGACTGCCGCTATGATTACCACAATCAACATGGCGACATTGTGTCGTTTTGTTGAATTGGCACGCATTCTATATGCTCCGTATGCCTGGTTCTTGCCTTCAAAAATCAGTTGACACCATTCCGAAGAAGCTAAATCTAATTTTGCCATTTTACTTTTCTTTTTTGGGTGTTACATCAATTATCGGCTAAGTTCTGTGACAATCCACCTTTCGCATCAAAATTCTTGATTAAGAATTCATCAGCTTCCGCAATGTCTGTTATCACATATTTACCAATATTACATATCTGCATTTCGTCCAGCGCGTCAATCAGATTCATATAAGAAGCGTCATCCGTAGCTTTAATAATTACGGTCGGGGTATCCTTTCCGCTCTTTATCTCGGAAACCTGCTTCTTAAATTCGTCATCCGTTATCTTAAGATCCAATTTCTGTTGTTTCAATTCTCTTACTTTATTGACAGCAACAGCATTTTTCTGAAGAAGTACGGCACGCAGTCCATTTGCACCGTAGCTAGTTTCTTTCAACGAGGTATAGTCCTTATAATTAGGTTCTCCCTCATAATAATAGAGTTTATTATCAGGCCCCAGCAATAGTGTAATTGCCTGTGAAGCCTTCACCATACTCTTCTGGTTTTCAGTAATATCTTTGTCATTACTCGGCATGCTTATTTCCATCGTCTGAGGTTTGCTCAGTGTGGTACAAAGCATAAAGAAAGTAATCAGCAACATGTTCATGTCCACCATCGGTGTAAAGTCCACCCGGACAGTTATCTTTTTTTGCTTGCTCTTTCCTCTTTTTCCGCCGCTCTCTTGTACTTCAGCACTCATTGTATTTCCTCCTTTTTAATTTTCAGATTCTGCTTTGAGAGAAGTAATCAGATTGTACCGATTTTCCCGCAAATCCTGAAGTGAGTTCATAACGTTCTTTATCACTGAGTATGGAGTCGTAGCGTCTGCCTTGATGGCAATACGTAGATCAGCGTTAGCAGTACGTGCATTACGTACCCACGATTTAAACTGATTATCAACACTATCGCATGGAATACCTTCATTCTTAAGGATCTTATCCCGTTGATCTTCGGGGAGATCAAGATATTTCTGCATACTTCTGATAGGCACTCCAAAAGTAGAAGACAACATAAATCTCTTCTCTTGTTCCGGAGTAAACTTAATGCCATACTCTTCACCCATGCTCTCCAAGACAGCCTGCATATCCTGCTGCTTGTCGAGGCTCATAAATATTTTTCCTTCCGGATCAACCAGAATCTGGAGTACATTAGTCTCCGGAATCTTGATTTCCGATACAGAAGCCGGAGTGGTAACTTGCACTGGTTCCTTCTTCACAAATGTTGATGTCAACATAAAGAAAGTCAGAAGCAATACAGTAACGTCACTCATAGCGGTCATATCTATGAACGTACTTTTCTTTTTAATTTGCGCTCTACCCATGATTAATAATAGATTTTATAAGGGTTCGCAGAATTAGTGAGTAGCTGCAAAAGTTTGCACGATAGAGAATCCGACTTCGTCGAGTCCGTAAGTCAATTTATCAATTTTGTTAGTGTAATAGTTGTAAGAGATAACAGCCAATGCACCAGTCAAGATACCGAAAGCAGTGTTAATCAAAGCTTCAGAGATACCTTGTGACAAAGCCATAGAGTCAGCACCACCACCAGCAGACAAAGCAGCAAATGAACGGATCATACCGATTACAGTACCGAGCAATCCCATCAATGTACCTAGAGTGGTGATGGTAGCGATAATCGGAAGATTTTGTTGCATCATCGGCATTTCCAAAGCAGTAGCCTCTTCAAGTTCTTTCTGGATAGCCAACAGCTTCTGTTCTTTAGGAAGAGATGTGTTCTTTTCCATTTCTTCATACTTACGCAAAGTAGAAGTTACTACGTTAGCAACAGATCCACGTTGTTTGTCACAGATTTCCTGTGCTTTCTTCATGTCGCCGGCAGCTAAAGCGTCTTTGATGTTAGCTACAAATTTAGACAATGAACCTTTACCGAAAGCAGAACGAAGAGCGAAATAACGTTCGATGCTCAAAGCAAGTACGGTTAACAACAATGTCTGGATAATAGGCACGATGATACCACCTTTGTAAATAGTACCCAACATGTTCAACGGGTGATTGTTCGGGTCATTGTTCATAAAGTTGGACGGGTTACCTAACAGGAATTGGAAGATACATACAGCTATTACTAAACAGCAGATGATTACGATACCGGCATTTTTTATACCTACAACTTGAGTTTTTTTAGTAGTTTCCATAATAAGTTTTTTTGTTAAGAAATTAATTTTAGTTATTTAGGAAGTAAAAATTTCGATTAGGCACACTGCGCTACAGACCCTGCAACTTTTAAAAGGAAAAAGTCACACAGTTCATACAGAGTACGAAAAAAAACGGATAATAGGGGGAAATAAACTAAATAAGGATATGTCTTAGAGCGAACACATAGTAATCGCTACACGTAATGGAGTAATGTGGATCCTTATCCGAATAAAAAGATTTACTTTGATCTAATACTAAAGAATTCTCTCTTAACACGAGAAACTTATGCATAACGTCTTTCAAGGAGTCATTGATTTCAATGATTCTACGCAGGCGATAATTATTAGAGTTTGATTCAGTTACTAATTTAAATCCTAATTCTACATCAGAAATAGTTAATGACTGCGAGTTATCATAACTAACTGACTGATTATCTACAGAAGAATTACGATTAACATCAGAAGACGATTCTGACAGTTGACAAGAAGCTTCACAGTTTGAAGCATAAGCCGAAAAATTCATAGCATTTCCACCCATGCTAAAAGATAGCATCAGCAGCACAAAAGCTAATATGAATTTCGGCGAAAGTTTCATTGTATTTTTAGTTGTTTAAATCGTTCGTTATAGATTCGGCGACAAATGTAGCAATAAAATGTACACGAGTATCATTGTTCACATCATTTAAGCATAAAAATTTGTCTCTACTATAAGAACAAGTTCTAAAGTGTTTTGTTCTAGGGAACATCATTTTAATTTGTTAAAAAAAGCATCTCTATTGAACAAACTATTATGAGGTTTGATCTGCTAAAAAGGGCGGTATAAATACCAAAGTACCATTGATAAATCAAAAAACAGAAATTTTGCAAAGTACCCAAAACAGAAAGCCCCTTGATTCGTTGTTGAATCAAGGGGCTTCTCTAAAAACGGCGGCTACCTACTCTCCCACTGTTACG
>NZ_QTNF01000067.1:0-8180 GCF_003603455.1 Bacteroides sp. AM37-9
TAAAATAAACACCTAACGGAATAGCAAATTTGAGTAAAGCGTAGCGAACAGACTGAAAAAGCGTTCGTTACGCTATATTTTTCTCTTGTTCAAAAGCCAAGAAGAGACAGAATATGGACAAACGCAGCAAAAGTTCAGTTACTTTATCATTACCCGTGCGATGATGCAAATTTCTTGCGAAACCTAAATTTTGCATCGTTTGGCGTTATGTGTCGTATCTGTCGGTAACTCACTATGAATTAATTTTGTAACCAAAAAAAAGTGAGTTATGAGAAGTACATTTAAGGTATTGTTCTACGTGAAGAAAGGCAGTGAGAAACCCAACGGCAACCTGCCTTTGATGTGTCGCATTACGGTGGACGGAGAGATTAAGCAGTTCAGTTGCAAGATGGATGTTCCCTTGCGCCTGTGGGACGTGAAGAACAACCGTGCTTCGGGTAAGAGTGCCGAAGCGCAAAGAATCAACCGTGCCGTTGACAAAATCAGAGTGGAGATAAACCGCCGTTATCAAGAGTTGATGCAGACGGACGGTTATGTCACTGCTGCCAAGTTGAAAGATGCCTATCTCGGCATCGGTATCAAACAGGAAACCTTGCTAAAACTGTTTGAACAACACAACAGCGAATTTGCCAAGAAAGTGGGACACAGCAGGGCAAAAGGAACATTCCGACGTTATGTTACCGTCTGCAAGCACATCCGTGAGTTCCTACCCCATACCTACAAGCGTGAAGATATTCCGTTAAAAGAGTTGAACCTCTCGTTCATCAACGACTTCGAGTATTTCCTGCGTACTGAGAAAAAATGCCGCACCAATACCATTTGGGGCTACATGATTGTGCTGAAACACATTATTTCCATAGCGAGGAATGACGGTCGTCTGCCGTTCAATCCCTTTGCAGGGTACATCAACTCTCCCGAAAGCGTGGACAGAGGGTATATTACGAGAGAGGAGATACACACAATGATGAACACCGATATGCCCGACAAGACACACGAGCTTGTCAGGGATTTATTTCTGTTCTCCACCTTTACAGGTTTGGCATATTCCGATGTCAAGAACCTTACGGAAGACAACCTGCAAACATTCTTTGACGGAAATCTGTGGATTATCACCCGAAGAAAGAAAACTAACACGGAATCCAATATCCGATTGTTGGATGTTCCCCGAAAGATAATAGAGAAGTACAGGGGTATGACAAGAGATAATAAAGTATTCCCCATGCCGAGTAACACGACTTGCAACAAGAAGCTGAAAGCCATTGCCAAGTTGTGCGGTATAAAAGTCCACTTGACCTATCATGTAGCAAGACATTCGGCAGCGACCACTGTGCTGTTATCCAACGGAGTACCCATTGAAACCGTCAGCCGACTTTTGGGACATACCAACATAAAAACGACCCAAATTTACGCAAAAATCACAGCCCAAAAGATTAGTCAGGATATGGAAACATTGTCGCACAAACTGGAGGATATGGAAAAGAACATTTGCAATGCCATTCAGTAACCCTTAAATCAAACGATAATGAAAGAGGAAAGAAACATCATAACAATGAACGAGTTCGGCAATGTAGTTATGCCGAAAGATATACAGGCAACCGCCATGAGTGAGTGGGAGCTTTGCGAGTTGTTCAATGTAACCGCCCCGACTATCAGGGCAGGGATAAAGACACTCTGCAAGAACGGCATTCTGAATGAGTGTGAGATAAGGCATACCATCCGACTGTCCGACAAGTGCAGCATGGAGGTTTACAGCCTTGAAACGATAATCGCCCTTGCGTTCCGTATCGGCACATACAGTGCGAAGCAGGTGCGCAATGCCGTTCTTGAAAGACTGTACTTGCGAAAAGAGAAAACAAGCATCTTCTTTTCGCTGAACACCAACGGCATAGCCAAAGCCGAATACTTCTCGTAGCTGAATTGGTTGCACGACTGACGGAATCCATTCATTCAGTCACGAATAGAGTAATCAAGCCAGCGTGTCAGCATATAATCTGACCGACATATCAACAGGAACTCCAATTTTTTCTCCCGAAAAGCGTAATCCCCACATTCGTTTTTTGGGAGTTTTTTCGTCTGTCCTGCCCGACTTCCGTTCCAAACCATTGAAAGTTTTTTCTTCGGGGGCTATTTGTCACCGTTCTGCCGCGTTTTGCGTAACAACTTATCCGATAAATGCTTATACTTTTGTAGCTGGTATTTTTCAAACTTAAAACCATTTGATTATGTCAGCTAACAAACAACAAGACAGCCACAGACCGCCATCGGATGGTGGCATGGCAAAGGAGGAATTCATCCGAGTGGGGACTACGCTTTACAAGATTGTGGAGCAGCCCAAACTGAACGGAGGGTATGTAAGGAAACGCATAGCATGGAACAACGAAACCCTGCGCCAAGACTACGGCAAGGACTACATCGGCAGCGTTCCCAAGTATGACGGCTTCTGCACCGTACCCGAACACATCGGCTACCATCCCGTGGTCGGCAAGTTCCTTAACCTCTATGAACCGATAGACCACCAACCTAAAGAGGGCGATTTCTCGCATATCCAATCTTTGGTAGGTCACATCTTCGGGGAGCAATACGAGTTGGGCATGGACTACCTACAACTGCTCTACTTGTACCCCATTCAAAAGCTGCCTATCCTGCTGTTGGTATCAGAGGAACGCAACACAGGCAAAAGCACATTTCTGAATTTTCTAAAACTCCTATTTCAGAACAATGTAACCTTTAACACCAACGAGGATTTCCGTAGCCAATTCAATTCCGACTGGGCCGGCAAACTGCTTATCGTGGTGGACGAGGTGCTGCTCAACCGTAGGGAGGACAGCGAGCGGTTGAAGAACCTAAGCACCACACTTTCCTACAAGGTGGAAGCCAAAGGCAAAGACCGTGACGAGATAGCGTTTTTCGCCAAGTTCGTGCTATGCTCCAACAACGAGTACTTGCCTGTAATCATTGATGCAGGGGAAACACGCTATTGGGTACGCAAGATAGACCGCTTGCAGTCTGATGATACCGACTTCCTGCAAAAGCTGAAAGCGGAGATACCCGCCTTTCTTCATTTCCTGCAACACAGAACACTATCCACCGAAAAGGAAAGCCGTATGTGGTTTGCTCCATCGCTGTTGCATACCGAAGCCTTGCAGAAGATAATCCGCAGCAACCGTAACCGACTGGAGATAGAGATGCACGAGCTGATACTTGACATCATGGATAGTGTCGGCACGGACACATTCTCGTTCTGCTACAACGACATTCTTCTGTTGCTGGTACACTCGCAGGTAAAAGTGGAGAAGCACCAAGTCCGAAAGGTGTTGCAGGAGTGTTGGAAACTTACGCCTGCACCCAACGGACTGACCTATACCACCTACCAATTCAACTACAATCGGGAGTGTCGGTATGAGCCTGTAAAACGGGTCGGTCGTTTCTATTCTGTCACGAGGGAACAACTTGAATCCCTGTAATATCATTCTTTTTTTTGTTGAATTGATGAATAAGGATATAACTATGCTGACAATAAACAATATACACTCTCAACAAAATCTCAACAATCGAAAAGAGAAGTTGAGAGAGGAACAGCACCCGATTGTTGATTTCTCTTTTGGCGAGTGGTTTGTTGAGAAGATGTTGAGCAAATATCTTTCTGTAAATAAATGTGTTATATAAGCCATTCAACAAATCAACGTTTTTACAATCATCATCAAATCTATAGAATATCATGAACATACAAGAAGTTAAACAAATCAGAATCGCAGACTATCTGCAAAGTTTGGGTTACACGCCCGTCAAGCAACAGGGCAGCAGCTTTTGGTACAAATCACCGCTGAGAGAGGAAACGGACGCATCTTTCAAGGTAAACACAGAACTCAACAAATGGTACGATTTTGGACTTGGCAAGGGCGGTAACATCATCGCATTGGCAGCGGAACTCTACCATACGGAAGATGTAACCTGCCTGTTGAAGCGCATAGAGGAACGGACACCATACATCCGCCCTGCATCGTTTTCTTTTGGCAAGCAGCAATCCGACAACCGCACTTATCGGGTATTAAGAGTTGGCGAGCTGTCATCACCTGCGCTCATTGCCTATCTGCAAGAAAGGGGGATAGACATTGAACTCGCCAAAAGGGAGTGTAAGGAACTGCGGTTTGAGAATGCCGACAAACCCTATTTCGCCATCGGCTTCCCGAATATGGCAAGAGGGTATGAAGTGCGTAATAGATACTTCAAGGGATGTGTCGCCCCGAAGGACATCACCCATATCCGACAGCAAAAAGAGCCACGAACCGTCTGTTATCTTTTCGAGGGCTTCATGGATTATCTCTCGTTCCTGACCATCCGAGTAAAGAACAATCCGCAACACCCACGATTGAATGCACAGGATTACGTCATTCTCAACTCCGTTTCCAACCTCTCGAAAGCGGAAAGCATATTGGCAACCTATACCCGAATCGGCTGTTTCCTTGACAATGACACAGCAGGACGGAACGCATACGCCAACCTGCAACGGATGTTGGGTGACCGCTTGCAGGATATGTCGGTTCACTATGCAGGGTATAATGACTTGAACGAGTACCTGTGCAAAAAACTCTTGTCCCAATCGACAGAGCCGATAAAGGAGGAGAAGCAAGTACAATCCGCAAGGCGGATGATGCAGCCACCGAAAAAGAAAGGGCTGAAAATATAGAGGGGAACAGGTTCGCTTTCCCAAGGGTATTTAGACAGAAATACCATAGCTCAATAGGGCGTTTTCTTCACGCATTACACGGTAATGCTAAAAACTCCCTATCGAGCCAAAGGGAAATCCCTTTGGAAACCCTGAGAGCCAATGCCACAGGCAGAGAATACACTCATAACAATAACCGTAAAAATCAAACTACATGGGATATTTTTCATTGGACATAAAGAAAGCAAAAGGTTCATCGGACACCGTACAATCCGACCATATAGAGAGAAGAATCATACCTAAAAACGCAGACCCGACAAGAACGCATCTGAACAGGGTACTTATAGAATACCCCGATGGCGTTCATGGCAGGGATGAAGCGATTGCCCACAGGCTGAACACGGCAGGCATCAAGCGGAAGATTACACATGACCAAGTCCGTGTAGTCCGAGTGGTTCTGTCGGGAACACATGAGGACATGATGGACATACAGGAAAACGGAAGACTTGACGAATGGTGCAGCGACAGCATCCAATGGCTGCAAGCCACATTCGGCAGGGAGAACGTGGTTGCCGCCCATCTTCACATGGACGAGAAGACACCGCATATCCATGCAGCCATTGTTCCCATCGTGACAGGTGAAAGGCGCAAAGCCAAGAAAGAGCAGGAAGACGGCAAACGGAAGTATCACAAGAAAGCAAATACCGTCCGTTTGTGTGCCGATGACCTGTTCAACCGTCAGACCTTGATTGCGTACCACGACAATTATGCAAGGGTTATGGCTAAATACGGATTACAGCGAGGTGTGCGAGGTTCCGAAGCACGGCACACCACCACGACACAGTATTATCGGGACATACAGAAAAAGAACGCTGCCCTTGATGCAGAAAACAAGCGGTTACAGGAGCAGAAAACCGAAACCGAACAGGAACTCAGACAAGCCAAGAAAGAGGTACAGACCGAGAAACTGAAAGGTGCAGCCACCACCGCAGCGACCAACATAGCTGAAAGTGTCGGTTCTCTTTTCGGGAGCAACAAGGTCAAGACTTTGGAAAGGGAGAACACCGCCCTGTATCGGGAAGTTGCCACCCATGAGGAAACCATTGAGATACTGCAAAACCGCATACACACGATGCAAACCGAGCACAACCGCCAGTTGTTGGAAATACAGCAGAATCACCGTAAGGAGATGGCGGAAAAAAGTGTCAGACACAAAGATGAAGTATCAGGTTTGAAACGCATTATCGAAAAGCTGTGTGCATGGTTTCCTATGGCAAAGGAAATTATGAGAATAGAGAGCCTGTGCCGCCTTGTCGGGTTCAATGAAAGGCAGACCACGACATTGACTTATGGTAAGCCTTTGATATACGAGGGCAAACTTTATTCGGAGGAACATAATCGGAGTTTTACGACAGAAAGAGCAGGCTTTCAAGTGGTGAAAGACCCTGCGGACAAGTCTAAACTGACACTCGTAATCAACCGCCAGCCCATAGGCGAATGGTTCAGGGAACAGTTCGACAGGCTACGGCAGAGCATACGACAGCCAATTCAACCACAAAGGAAAAGTAGAGGAATTACATAAGTAGTTAAAACAGATTGCAATAAGCCTCCGATAATCGTATTTCCCTATCAGAGGCTTATTGCTGTTTAGATTTAGTTACGTTTCATAAATCATGATTTTTGTTTTTGATTGTCGACCTTTCTAAGTTGTGGAAGACATAAGGCTATTATAGCGAGAAGCAGAATAGCCATACCTGAGAACAAAAACCAACGGTTTACCCCGATTTGGTCTGCAAATGCACCCGACACTACCAACCCAAGCGGCATGGCAAACGACATGATGCTGCCAAGAAGTCCGAAAACACGCCCTAAATACTCGGGTTGTATCTGTTCTTGAAATAGCGCGGTCTGTACTCCATTATAGAATGGGGCAGAAAAGCCCATCAACGTACAACATATCGCAAATATCATAAAACCATTGGTTGGTAGCAAGCCGGAAACAGTCAATGACACTCCCACAAGAAAGATAGAGCCGATGATATTTGCCATGCGCTTTTTGAAACCTCCCCATGCGCCCAATAGAAGTCCGCCCAACAACATACCAACTGCAAAAACAATTTCCACCACGGAAGCATGCAAGGTACTTCCCTCGAAATAATTCATACTCATCAGCGGAAATAGCGCATTGATTGGCATATAAATGAACATATTGATTGCTCCTATCCAAAGCAATGTGAAAAGAGCTTTATTTTGTCGTATTGCGTTATAGCCAATGCGCAGTTCGGTGAAAAAGTTTTCTTGCTGCAGCGCTTCAATCGGTTGTTTTGGGATGTGAACCATTGCAACAGTGATACAGGCAATTATTGCTCCGAATACGTCAAGGGCAACCGCAGAATTCAACCCCCATTTTGCATAGAGAAAAGCGGCAATTGCCGGACTTAGGATGAAACTTGCCGATTGGATGGACTGGGTGTAGCCGGCACATTTGACTAACTGTTCTTCAGGCACTAAAAGAGGTGTTACCGCACTTAACGCAGGGGAATGGAATGCAGTGCCAACGCTTCTAATGAAGAGGATGAGCATTACTATCCATACAGGTAGTTCCGCTGACAGGGAAATTACGGTAAGTACCAGTCCAGCACAAGCTATGATGACATCTGCACCAATCATGACCATTTTCCGGTTCCAGCGGTCAACAAGTACTCCGATTGCAGAACCTAAAACCGCTTGAGGTAGAAACCCAACCAAGGTCGCCATTGACAACACCATCGCAGACCCTGTTGTATTTGTCAGATGCCAGATGATGGCCATTTGAAGAACCCCACTTGTTATCAGGGACACAGCTTGCCCCGCCCATATTGTATAGAAATCTTGTTTCCAATTTCTGATTTTTTCCATTTGAATTTTTCCTTTTATCTTTTGAATGTTTCTTGATTTTATAGCACAAAAAATCTCTCGACAAGCCTGAAATAGCATGCCGGATTACAAAGACAATGACATTCAAATCGAATTAATTAGATTTGAATGTGGAAAAATTACCAAGGTTTATGATATGCAATATTAACGGTGTTTTTACCTGTTAATATTGTACAATTGTTCATAATCATATTGAAAACCACTATATATGTTGCGACTTATCTTAATTGGGATGGTATTATATGCACACCGAATCCGCTGCAAAGTTACAATAAATTATTCGATTTTTGCACTAACTAAAGTAAAGAATTTCAATGCTTCCTGAATTTTGCCTTTCCTTTTTTATCCAAATCTGCAAAAAATAACGGCATAAGCAAATAGGTATATATCGAAAGGCAAAAAATGGCGAATACTGTTTGTATTGGATACTATATCAAAGATTTGTCGTATCTTTGCACCTGAAAGAGTTATTTGATAGTAAAACACCGCAAAACGCTGAAAATCGCACGGTTTCCTAGTCGTTACCATTACTTTTCAGATACTCCGTTAAATGTTTATTCATCAAACGGTTAGACGAAACCGTTCAGAATTTAAAATA
>NZ_QTNF01000068.1:0-7685 GCF_003603455.1 Bacteroides sp. AM37-9
ATGATGCAAAAATAAGAATTTTAACGCAATCCCCCAAGTTTTCAGACTGAGCCGATTTCGTCCCGGCGACTAAATAAAATTAAAGGGTAACTTACTGTAATCCAGAAAGTTACCCTTTATCTTGTCGGAATGAGGCGACTCGAACGCCCGACCCCTACGTCCCGAACGTAGTGCGCTACCAACTGCGCTACATTCCGATTGCCTAAGAAGTGGTGCCACCAGGAATCGAACCGGGGACACAAGGATTTTCAGTCCTTTGCTCTACCAACTGAGCTATGGCACCTTTCTCGTTTGCGGGTGCAAAGATAAGTATATTTTTTAATACCGCAATAACTTCGCGGGAAAATTTCGCCAAATTCTGACCGATGAAAATATTAATGTATTTGTGTTAGAATAAATATGTAGATAACTCACTATTTATGCAGCATATTTTATAAATTTACGCACTGAAACTATCAAAACATTATAAACACTCTAATCCTATGTCATCACTGGCAATTATCATTATAATAGTTCTATCAGCTACCCTCATTTATGTGTGGGCAAAGTGCCAGTCACTTCAAAAAGAGGTACATTCGAAAGAAAATAAAGAGAATGAACTTAAGAAGTTGGCTTTGGTTTTGCAGAACATCAATGCCTACTTCTTATTGATTGACAAGGATTTTGTAGTCTGTGACACCAATTATTATTCTTTGAACCGTCTGCCTGTTCAGGTAGGTGGAGTTACAAAAAGAGTGGGGGATTTGTTGCATTGTAGAAACGCGATTGCAGCTGGTGAATGTGGTCAGCACGAACAGTGTAGACTATGTTGTATTCGTGCGTCTATCGGTAGGGCTTTTTATAAGAAAGCAAGTTTTAAGAATCTGGAAGCCTCGATGAAGTTGTTGAGTGAGGATGAAATGACAGTGACTCCTTGCGATGTATCAGTATCGGGTACTTATTTGAATATTCATGGCAAAGATTATATGGTGTTGACTGTTTATGATGTGACAGAACTGAAAAATGCGCAAAGGTTACTGGCCATTGAAAAAGAACATTCCATCTCTGCCGAGAAATTGAAATCTGCCTTCATTGCTAATATGAGTCACGAAGTTCGTACGCCGCTCAATGCTATTGTCGGGTTTTCCGGTTTGATGGTATCGGCTTCCGGCGAAGAGGAAAGAAAAATGTATGCTGATATTATCGCAGAGAATAATGAACGATTGTTGCGCCTGGTGAATGATATTTTCGATCTTTCTCAAATAGAATCCGGGACGGTAGATTTTGTATATAAGGAGTTTGATGCCAATGATTTGTTGAGAGAATTGGATGGAATATTTAAGGCGAAATTGAATAACTCGCCGGTGGAATTGATTTGTGAGGCGCATGTACAACCTATTATGATGTATTCGGAACGAGAACGCATCATTCAGGTATTGTCTAACCTCTTACATAATGCGATGAAATTTACTGCGTCGGGTGAAATCCGTTTCGGGTGCCGTTTGGAAGGAATGGAAGAAGTTTACTTTTTTGTGTCCGACACAGGCATTGGTATACCGGAAGAAGACCAGAAAAAGATATTCTCACGTTTCATAAAACTCGACCGTGAAATGCAGGGAACGGGACTTGGGCTGACTCTTTCGCAAACGATTATCCAAAATCTGGGTGGAAACCTCGAACTCGATTCGAAGGTCAACCGGGGATCTACTTTCAGCTTTGTGTTGCCGAGGGTGATTAAGCCGGAATTGATTAAGCCACAGCCATAAAGTAAATCGCCCTTACTACAGTTGTAAAGTGTATCTCAAAAGTGTTAAATCTGACTTTTGGAGATGCTTCACTTGACTGTAGTGAGGGTGATTTTATAAATTCAAGGCTTTTCGAATTGTCTTGAACTTCTTGATGAACAGGATGAATGTTTAGTCTTTACGACTTAGGTGCATCCTTATCTTTGTCTCCGGTTCCCGGAGATGCTTTGCTGGCAGAGGAACTTCCGAAGGAAGCTGAACCGGAGGATGCTGTGCCTGAAGTTGCTGCATTAGAAGCGGTTGCCCCGGGGGTAGCTGTGCTTGTCCCAGTTGTTCCTCCTGTGTGTGCAGAAGTTGCATTAGCAGGACGCGGAGCATTAACGCTACTTGCACTAACATTTGCAGTGGCAGGTTGAGCCTGAACTTCCCAATGGAACGGTTCGAAATTGGAATTAGGATCTACCCAAGACGGTTTCTTGGAAGCGTAGATAATAAACGGAGCAACGACAACGATAATTGCACCGATAATTAGTACGGAGAACCAAACGGTGTTGCTACCGGTAGAAATCTGGCTGGGCGGGATGAAGCTAAGAATGAAGGCAAGTAATGATCCGCAAAAGCCAAGACCGCCAACAAACCACATCAGGCCGTTGCCGGATTTACCGATACGGAACGGACGGTTGAGTTTCTTCATCTTATAACGCAATGCGATAGCTCCGGAGAACATCAACAGGTACATAATCAGATAAAGAATAACTGTCAGCTGTGACAGAATTTGATAGAAACTCTGTACGGAAGGCATAACAACAAACAACAAACTTAATACGGTTACAGCGATACCCTGTACGAACAAGATATTCTTCTGTACACCCAGCTTGTTTGTTTTCTGGAAGAACGGAGGCATATAACCGGCTTTACCTACGGCAAATATACCTTTGGACGGACCGGCAACCCATGTCAATACACCAGCCAATACACCGAAAGCAAGAGCGACCGCAATGATTGGTGACAACCAGGAAGCATGAATATATTTGAAATAGTTGTCGAAACCGACGAGCAGGCTTTGAGTCAGGTTGATGTCTTTAGCAGGGATAATCACACCTAATGCGAAAGTACCCAAAACGAAGATCAACACTGTGATAAGTGCACCGATAAATACGGCTTTCGGATAGTTTTTAGAAGGGTTATCTACGTCTTTTACGTGGATACCGCCCATTTCCATACCGGCATAAAACAAGAAGATACTGGCAGCAAGAACGACATTATCGAAGTTGGTAAAGTCGGGGAAGAAGCTGCTGTTGAAATCCATATTGGAATGTCCGCCCGTTGCCAGGTAAATGATTCCTAAGATAATCAACAATCCGGCTGGGATAATGGTACCGACCATACCACCGATTTTGGCTACTTTACCTACCCAGCTCATACCTTTCAGGGAGATGAAAGTGGCCAGCCAATAGATGATAAGTACGACGACGAGCGTATAATACTTATTGTTTGCCAGTGACATGTCATGTACGTCATTCATTCCGATGAAAGCGATAGATACGGCACCAAACGTTAATACTGTCGGATACCAGATCGTACTTTCGATCCATTGCACCCAGATGGCGAGGAATCCCAGCTTCTTGCCGTAGGCCTCGCCTACCCACCGGAACACACCACCCTGCTTATCCTGAAACATTGCTGCCAACTCGGCTGCAACGAGCGATGTAGGGATTAGAAAGACAATAGCTGCAAAAAGATAATAGAAGGCCGAACTCATTCCGTATACGGCCTCGGCCGGTAGTCCACGCAAGGATACTACTGCCGTAACATTCATGATAGCAAGGGTAAACACACCCAGCTTCACTGCATTTTTAATATTTGCCATAAGTTAAGGTTTTAAGTGAAAAATATTTTAAAGTCAGTGTTATAACAACATTTTGCGCGAGATGTTTCCGCAATCTCTTTCAAAGTTCGTTAATTAACATCGCCGGAACGGGATATTGCAACCCCCGATTTACCTGTTTCGGAACAATTACTTTTCTCGATTGTTTCTAAACAATCTAAATTATATGTGAACCATTTTATTATAAACTAAGTAGTTATGAAATCAGCGTTTTCAGATTTTATTTCCGGGAAAAAGGGGATTTATGGTATTCTTCACATTATTATATTAATAATGTCTCTTTTTCTGGTTATCAGTATCTCGGTGGATACTTTTAAGGGAATTCCGTTCTATACACAGTCTTCTTACATGAAGGTACAGCTATGTATCTGCCTTTGGTTTCTTTTCGATTTTGTGTTGGAGTTCTTTTTGGCAAAACATAAAGGACGCTATCTGCGGACACACTTTATCTTTTTATTGGTGGCTATCCCTTATCAGAATATCATCGCATATTATGGATGGACGTTTTCGGATGAGATTACCTACCTGCTTCGTTTCATTCCTTTATTAAGAGGAGGATATGCGCTTGCTATTGTGGTCGGCTGGCTGACTTACAACCGGGCTTCGAGCCTGTTTGTCTCTTATCTGACGATGTTGCTGGCAACAGTTTATTTCTCCAGTCTGGCATTTTTTGTGCTCGAGCATCGGGTAAATCCATTGGTGAATGATTATGGAGATGCCTTGTGGTGGGCTTTTATGGATGTCACTACCGTGGGGTCGAATATTATAGCGCAGACCGTGACCGGGCGCGTGCTTTCCGTTTTGCTGGCCGCCTTGGGTATGATGATGTTTCCTATCTTTACGGTTTATATTACAAATCTGATTCAACAATCCAACAAGCGTAGAAAGCAATATTACGAAGAGGAGGAACAACAGAAAAAGGCTTCCGCCCAAAAGGAATCGGCAGAAAAAGCTGTCGTACAGAAGGTTAATACATAATATGCTTGTGTGGCGGATAAAAACAGATAGAATGAGAGTAATTGTAATGTGTTGAAAATCAGCTTAGAAATACTTTTCTTAATAGTATTATTACTTTTCTTTATAAGCATGGAAGGAAAAGGGGAGGAAAAGTGGAATAACTTTCTATCTTTGTAGAAAAGAGACAGAGGCAAACAGCTGTTAGTTGCTGTCTCTAAATGAAGAAGTTCCACCTTATCCGGGTGAATAATAGTGACACTGATATACTCATTTTAATAACTGGAGTTGCATAGGGGTAAATTTAATTTGTTGTATTTGATAATTAATACCGTTTGTATTGAAAACACTGGTGGGGAGTCAAGCGGGAAATCAATGGGATAAGGAGGAATAGAAAAAGGTTACTATCGGGAGATAGTAACCTTTACCTACTTATAAAAGAGATCGAGAGAGAGTTTTAGTCAACAACGGTGATATGGTTGTTGCTAAACACATTTAATTCCAGCTTGTTCATGATGTATTGAATAGCTAACTGCGCTTTCACGGAGTTGCCCGATCCATCCAAAGGAGGAGCAAAGGCGGCAATACCGAACTGTCCGGGCAGTACCCCCATCACACCACCGCCTACACCTGTCTTGGCAGGAATACCGGAAGTGTACATCCAGTCGCCGGTATGTTCATAGAAACCTACTGCGGCAATCATGGCAGTGATTTTAGGAGCCAGCGTGGCATCAAAAACTTCTTTCTTAGTCACCGGATTTACACCACCGTTGGCGATTGTGCCGGCTGCAATGGAAAGCTGCAATGCAGTCACTCCTAATGAGCACTGACGGGTGTAGAGGTCTAATGACATATCCGGATCATCATAAATCCGATTATAATTTTTCAGCAACCATGCGATAGAACGGTTGTTGAAGTTGGTATCCGATTCGGACTTGTACAATTCATCAATCAACTGTGGGGCGCTGCCGCATAAATCGGTCACGTTTCCTACGATGGCATCCCATTTCTTGGCAGAGTCGCCAATGGGCTGCACCATGCTGCAGGCGGAGATGGCTCCGGCGTTTACCAGCGGAGTAGACGGATGGTCGTTCTCCAGCAAGATGGCGATAATTGAATTGAAAGGTAAGCCTGTTGCATCGGCTCCAATCTTGTCCAGGATTTCTTTGGCACCATATTGGCGCAGTGCCAGAATAGCCGTATGTACTTTGGATACGGATTCTATACCGAAGCGGTAGTCAGTATCTCCCACATGGATGGTCTGCCCGTTGAGCAGGCAGACACTGATTCCAAAGAGATCTTTGTTGACATTTGCCAGGTAGGGGATATAGTCGGCGTTCTTGCCGCCGGTATTAGTCTTTACCTGATCGTATGCCTCCTGTACCACTTCTTTCAATTGAGCGAGTGTTACTTTTTTATCCATAGATCTTTTTTATTTTTTTACGGTTTTACGACGACCACCATGGTTGAACATCTTAGCTTCTACCGGAAGATTCTTTTCTTGAGCCATACGGGTAGGGGTAGGATATTCCAGTTTTTCCAGTTCGGTGATGGCGTTGTTGATGTCGCCCAGTAGCATATCTGCCATATCGCGGCTGAATCCCTGACGGACAACGACACGCATCACTACATAATCTTCCAGTTTGGAAGGCAAGGTGTAAGCAGGAACCATCCAACCGTGTTGGGATAGTTTGTCTTGCAAATCGTACAAGGTCCATTTGGCGTTCTTTGCATATTCCGGTTTCAGATACCAGATGAATAATGGGTTCACAACATCATTAGAGTAGTTGACAAACGGAACCATCTTGGCTATTTCGCTGTGGATATATTTAGCAATTTGCAGGGAGTTGTACTGCACTTCTTTGTATCCCTGGAATCCTAAACGGATGAATTGATAATATTGCCCTAGGATTTGTGCAGCCGGACGAGAGAAGTTCAAACCTACCTGTGTAATGTTGGCACCCAGATAATTTACGCTGAATGACATTTCTTCGGGCAGATATTCTTTGCCTTTCCAGCAAACCCATCCGAGTCCCGGATATACCAAACCAAACTTATGGCCGGATACGCTGATAGAAAGTACCCATTTCAAACGGAAGTCCCATTTCTTTTCCGGATACAGGAACGGAAGGATGAAACCACCACTGGCGGCATCTACGTGGATAGGAATGTCATAACCGGTCTTGGCATTGTAAGCATCCAGTGCTTTGTCCAATGCTTCGACGTCATCATTCAGTCCAGTCCATGTAACACCCTGGATAGGCACGATACAGATGGTGTTTTCATCACACATTTTCAAAGCTTCTTCGGGGTCAAGAGTGGTTTTTTCGAGTGTCAAAGGCACTTCACGCATTTCAATCTGCCACAACTGTGCAAACTTTTCCCAAACAACCTGGAAACCTGTAGAAATAACAAAGTTTGGTTTGTCAAACGGTTTGCCCTGTGCTTGTCTTTTCTTACGCCAACGCAACCAAGCGGCTACACCACCCAACATACATGCTTCTGAAGAACCGATAGCCAAAGCACCGGTTTTCCAGGTATCTTTTTCAGGAGAGTTCCACAAGTTGGCAACGATGTTGATACATTTACCGTTCATCACTGCGATACGCGGATATTCTGTTTCATCAATGTAGTTGATGTTAATGGCCTCATTCATCAGCTTAGTGGCGTATTCATCCATATAAGTAGTCACGAAAGTAGCCAGATTCAAACGTGGTTGGGTTTGAGCAAATGTTTCATCTTTCACCATTTGATAGGCGACTTCAGGAGTAGTAGGTCCATCAGGTATTTTCTCTACCGGAGAGGGTTGTAACATTCTGTCTGAACCAAATACATCGGTTTTTGCATCACCTTTTCTGAAATTTAAATCTTCCATACTAATTTGTTTTTTTAAAGGTTTAGGGCGATGGGGATTTTCCCCGTCGAATTTCCCACAACAACAGCAGATAGTTTTGAAAGTTTCCGGGTTTTACATTATTTGGCGTTTATTAAGGAGGAGGATGCCCTTATTGAAACGGGCCTATTCACCACGGAGGACGCAGAGGACACAAAGGTGAATCTTGGTCATTTCCGTGCAGAAATGAGCTAAATGATAATTTTGCGGAGTGCCCTGAAAGGGC
>NZ_QTNF01000069.1:0-5436 GCF_003603455.1 Bacteroides sp. AM37-9
GTCCAAAGAAATGCTCACAGCCGATTTCAAGGACAAACGCAACTGTTTCAATACTTCGGAAGGAAGTATTATCCCCTTGCTGTTTCCAATCTGAATAATATTCGTTACCATAATGTTATAACTTTATAATTGATTATCACGATACAAATATATGTAAAGTTATAACAATAACAAAAGGAAAAACAACTTTTTTCCATTTTCACCGAGAACCCTGTCAATGGCTGCACTCGTCGGGAGTGTTGGTGCACCCCCTTGCCGTGCAGCGCTCCCCGACCGATGATTTTTTATTGTGCCTTGTGTCCTTTTCCCTTTTGTCCGGCTTCTGTTCCCAAGCACATCCGGAACACATGGCAGAGCGCTTGCAAATCCCGTCCGGAAGGCTTACCTTTGCAAAAGGTTATAGCACACTATAACCCCTAAAGGGGTTGTGTGCGAGGGGTGTCCCCTCGACCCCGTGCGATGTGACGTTTCACGCCACATCTTCTAAACAGACATACACACCTAAAACCTAAAGATATGGCAAAGACATGTATCAGAGTGGAAGCCTGCAATATAGGCAGCTCGGAACGTCACAACTTAAGAAGCAAGGAGCTCGACTACATCCGTCCGGAACTCACACACCGCAACGAACAGTGGGTAGAATGTTCCATTGCCGAAGTACATCGGGACATAACGGAAAAATACAAGGAAGCCACCGGACAAGGATTACAGAAGAAAGCTACCCCAATCCGGGAAGGGGTAATAGTAATCAGCGAGGAAACCACAATCCAGCAGCTTCAAGACTTGGCCGAAAAACTGGAAGAACGCTTTGGAGTGCACGCCTTCCAAATCTACACCCATAAGGATGAAGGCGCAAACGTATGGGACGGAAAGGAAGAAGCATGGAAACCGAACTATCATGCGCACATGATCTTTGACTGGACGGACGGCCATACAGGAAAAACTGTAAAGCTGAACAGACACGACATGGCGGAGATGCAGACTATAACAGCAGAGTGTCTCAACATGGAACGTGGAGTTTCTTCAGACAAGAAACACTTGTCGGCCATGCAATACAAAAACAAAATGGAAACAGAGAAAGCTGAACAACTTCAAAAAGACATCGAGCAACTAAACAGGGCATACACTGCCGGAACCGAGAAAATCACCACAGTCCAAAAGGAACTTAGTACGGCACAAAAAGAGCTAAACAGCATGAAAACCGACATACACATCAACGAAGCCAAAGAAGCTGCCGCAAAAGCCGGAAAAACCGTATTTAATGCCGTTACAAGCGTCTTTAATGTAGGGGAAGTAAAACGACAAGCCAAAGAAATTGAAACCCTCAAAAAAGAAAATTATAACCTCTCATTCAAGAATCAAAATTTAGAAGGACAATTAAGAACCAACAACATCGAGATGCGAAGGGTACAGGAAACAACCGACAGACAGATAAAGGCAGAAGCATCCAAACTAAAACCCATAACCAACCTTTTTCCGGAAATGGAAAATGCACAGGAAAATATAGAGGAACTCCAAACTATGGGAATACAAAATAAAGATATCCGACAACTTCTTATTGGAAAGGAAATATACTACACTGGAAACCTTTACGATAAAGACAAGAGAAAATCATACCAAGTTAAAAACGTGAAAATAGATATCTCCAAAAGTCAGAATGGTATTACTACAATTTGGCTAAATAACATCCACTTTAAAAACTTTCTTAAAGAACTTTGGAATACACTACAAAAGACTTTAGATAACGGTAACTGGCTACACCGATAGAAAGACACTAATTTGAATTGCACTTCTCTTTTTTGAGAAGTGCAATTCAAATTAAATCCCGTTCATTTTTTAACGACTAAAGGTGCAATTAGCTATAAAACCAAAAGAAGGAGTAGTACCTTTTCCTTTAAACTCCCATTTAAAACCTTGACCAGGTACATTTGCATCCCAATACGAAGTCCAAGTGAAAGTGTTACTCCATAACGGTCCAGTTCCACTAAAAGCAACACTTTCAGGTGTCGTTATATTATCATCCGGACTTGGTTTAGCATTAGGATTTAATACTTCAAAGAAATAATAATTATTCTGTATTGAAGCATTCAAATCAACTTGCATCTTTAAAGTACGACTGGAATCGTAAAAAACTCCGGTAGTGCTTTGAGAACCTCCATTAATACTCAAAGAAGGGAGAACAGCCCTCGTTTCCGTTACAACATCCCTAAATACTGAAAAATCAAAATTAGCATCCTCCTTCACCTTTTTAACCAAAGTCTTTCCATTTACAGAAAAAACAACATAAGCGGTATTAGGATTTGAAATAGCACTTGCCACTTGAGCATTTAAAACCTGCAGGTTATTCTTATATTTCTCAATACTCAAAGGACTAACTTTTTCTAAATCCTGCCAATCCGAACCTGTTACATAAGACAACGCCCTCGTTTTCTTATTCTCATTGAAATAGTATTCATTTGTAATCTCATTTACATCAACAAAACGAGATAAGACCTCCATATCAGATACAGAATCACTAACCACAGGTTCTATTACTTCATTATCATTACACGAACAAACACCCAAAACAGTCAGTAGACTGATGAACATAAACATTACTTTTTTCATAAATCCTCCTTTTTTAAAGTTAATAAATAAAGGTTTCGCCCAAAAATATAAAATTTCTCCTATTTTTGCATTGAATATTAAATATTTAACTATGAATAGAATAATACATATCTCTTTACTTATTTCAACAGTATCACTTTTTCTTATTTCAAACACCGGATGTGTTGAAAAACAAGGATACTACAACCATGGAGAAGAAAGCATAATCTCATTAATTTGTGATATTACATGGGCTGGTAAAAAAACAACAGACGAAAACGGCAGTGTCTGGCAAGGTACATACAAATTCAATAAAAACGGAACATATACCCGTACAAATATAGAAATCGACAAACAAGGAAATAAAAAAGAAGCCAATATCTACGGACAATGGTCATTCGGTGATCCAAGTTTCAGTACCATTTATTTTGGTGGAGAACATTACTGGGACATAGACGAGCTAACTAAAAACAAATTTTCCTTCTATGACAGAAGTGGAAAATTTGGCGATCCTTTCATGAATAGAGAATACATAGAACTCACACCATACCAAGAAAACAATACAACAAACTAACAACTACCCACTATTAGGAAAAATATCCTCATCTAAATAAATATCCTGCAAAAGTTCATCCTTCCGGGTGACCTTATAACAACACAATGCCTCCCCAGTTTCCATATTATACCAATCAGCCACCTTATCTTTCACAGACATATACCAAGTATAACAACCATCTTCAACATTCAATCCCTCAATATTAAGAACCAAATCCTCATCTCTAAAATCATTCAACGCTTCATCTCCGATCATGGTGCGGAACTGTCCGAAACTACTCATGCGCTGCATCCCATGCATGGCAGTATAAATCATATCCAAAGCCTTATAATTTATCTGAATCTTTTTTTTACCGTCACGACCTTTCGATTTTGAGACAGAAGCCTTTGAAGCATACTTAAAAACCTCTATCGCTGCATTTTCAAAATCCTCTATCTTCTTATATTTCTGAAAACGGGCATCAGCAACCGTACTACCATGCAATTTCTTCCATTGGGCTACTACATATTTTGCAGCTTCCAATGAATCAACAATAATATGAAAATGATAATGGAACGAAAACAAATCCTTTTTTACTACATGATAGGTACACTCCTTCTTAATCACCCCCGAAATACCAAGTGAACGAAACTTGTGTTTCGTCCTTATACCATCAGCCCACATCCGGTTACATCTACGCATGAAATCTCGCAATACCCTTGCATCATCGGTTACACAATTTTGCAAGGTAAGCGTCACAAAATAAAACTCTCTGCCTTCCGAAGCCAAATACTTCATAACCGGAAGGAACTTCTTTACATTTTGTGCCGTTTGAATACGCTGACAGATAGGACAAAAAGCCCGATGACAATAATGGGAATGCGCCTTACCTCCCTGCACAGTATAAACATTTGAACACACATGGGCATCCATATATGCTTTCATCAGCTTACTATCCGGATTCTTTTCCGAAAGTTTTCGAGTAAAATTATGGGATATGATTTTTACTTTAGCCTTTTTTTTAAGACTATCAGAACCGTTTTTTAACGGACTTTCTTTGCAGTTGGTTATATTTGTTCTATCTTTGCACATATGAAATTTTGATGTGGCTTTCGTTTGGTATCCGCCCCGCCAAGAACGAACACAAACGATTGCTAATTCTTAAAATACAAAGCCCGTTGGTTACTGCCTTCGGGCTTTCGTTTTTTCTCAGCCCAAAAGTAGGTAATTCATTCCAAACCGCCAAACATCATTCAAAAAACCTACATATAACAAGTCAAAAAGCATTTACCACGAAACTTTCTAGTTTATCTAGTATGGGGGCTCGCCCCCATTCCCCCGGCTGCGCAATTCTGACACAAATACACTACTAAATCCACAACAGACAAAGATACTTCCGGAAAAAAAACTATCTTTGCCGTACACAAAGACAACCCTTGCCGAGCGATACGGGAGAGTTGCAAAAAAAACACCGGAGTGAATTGACGGATATCCGACATCTCCGGTGGTATTTTTTTTCTTATCCCCCTCCCGTCCCCCAAAGGGGGAGCACACAAAGACAAGCCCTGCCTTCACTCAATGGAGTGTTAAATAGTTGCATATGGGTCAAGTTCCTTAATCCGCTTACACAAAAAATCAAAGCGTTTCTTTGTAAGTGGTGTAAGCGTATCGAGATTATCTCCATCGAAATTCTCCCCAAAAATAAGGTCGTTCATTCCTATGCCGTGATTGTAGTTCTCACGCACACAGTTGCGCAGCGTCCAAAGGTTACGCAGGTTTACCCAGTCTGCTGTGCGGCTCTTTACCCTGCGGAACAAGATAACGGCAGTCCGCAAATAGTGCCCCACATGGTCGTAATCGTGCAAGACACGTTTGCCCAAATAGTAAATATCCAAATCTTGTTTTTCTCTGTCCTCGACTACTTGACAGAGGAAGAATGGAATATCCTTCAGGTTATCCCATTCGATGTAGTCAGTTGGTTTCATAATGTCTTATTTGCATTTTTCTTTCCGTACTTTCCATTATTCACAGAACATTTGCTGAAATACTTCACGTAACCTTTTTATCTCACTGAAATTCAAATCTCCAATCTTTCTTTTCAGCCGGCTTTTATCCACCGTGCGAATTTGATCAGTGGCTATCTCTCCTTCACGCCCGGCTACAGAACACAGAACCCGGTAAGGATAATTTCTTATCGTTGAGGTTATCGGAACAATGACTACTGTTGTAAGGTACATATTCAAATCTGAAGGAGTGACAACTACACATGGCCGTGTCTTTGCCATTTCACCCCCACGGGTAGGGTCTAACTCTAC
>NZ_QTNF01000007.1:0-2045 GCF_003603455.1 Bacteroides sp. AM37-9
ACTAGTAGAAACTTTGGTGAATATGCAGAAGAAGCGGTAATAATTGAAGAGCCTGTTGTTAAATCAAGTGTATCGTTTTTAGATGCTAACACAAATCCCGTTACATTGGAAGAATTGACAACTCAATGCGTTGTACCTACATGGGCAAACCAAGAGTTGACAATCGCACATCAGGATTTTATATCATGTGTGCATGATGCAGCCAGTTCTTTTTATGCAGGGGAGACAGTAAATGCGCCTGATATTCGTTGCAGTCATATTGTACGTGGCAGAATACCCCAAGCTCTTGGAAAGAAAGCTTCTGAACTGTTGGAATGTGAAAAAACACAATTCTATCAAAGACTTGCTTTTGCCTTTACCATTCCAACTATTTATGAGACAATAAATGGGCAGAAACTTGAATTGTGCGTGGGTGGAGTAAGGAACTATTCAGACTTGAACCTCTATCGTTCAACAAAAGGTTTGGAGAAATTCTCTTGCTTTATTGGGTGGCGTGTTCGCATTTGTAGCAATCAGGTACTCACAGGAGAAGGAGTTAAGTTCTCTATGGAAGTTTCAAATATTGGTGAACTCTATAGAAATGTGCTTGACTTGTTTAACAATTTCAATCCTGCCAAAGAAATCCATTTGATGCAAACTTTATCCAACACTTCACTTAGTGAATCACAGTTTGCACAAATCATTGGTCGTTGTCGTTGCTATCAAGCATTGCCAATTGGTTATCAGAAATCAATACCTAAACTATTGATAACTGACAGCCAGATAAACAGTGTTTGCCGTGACTTCTATCACAACGAAGCGTTTGGAATGAAAGATAATGCTATTTCTCTTTTCGATTTTCACAATTTGCTCACCCAATCCAACAAAAATAGTTATGTGGACACTTATTTGCAACGGGCAGTTAATGCAACGGAAATCAGTGTTGGAATTAACAACGTTTTACGTGGAATAGATGACAAATATCAGTGGTTTCTTAGTTAGTGGTATTTGAGAATATACAGGATTGTCAAATACAGAAAAAGGGCATCTATATAATAAAGTATAGGTGTCCTTTCTTTATTATATCACTTATTAATAATCAAAGATTTATGTTACAAACGTTAGTAGTCGTTACATTTTGGATTATAGTTTTCTTTATTGCGTGTGCAATCTCACCTGTTGTATTCTTCTTGATGATTATCTGGACTATATACAAGATTATTACGGTGAAGTAGTACATTAAAATGCAGAAAAAACAAAGAGCATCCATACAGGTGCTCTTTTTATTTATAAACCTCTTAAATATTAAAGAATATGGTAATAGAAGGCAGTCGCGAATACAAGGCAGCGCAAGAACTTGAAAGAGCCTTGAACGATTATAGTTGGAATCCTAAAAGGTTTGCTGAAAGTACAAAGTGTTACCACCGTACACTACAGCAGGAATTAATAAAAACCATAGTGGAGATTATTCGCATGGTTGGTAGTAAGGACTATGGTACAGACCTTAGGAATCAGGCATCACACGAACTTTGCAAACGGATAGTTGACAGTGGCGTGTTGGATGAAGCTCACCTACCTTTTATATAGGTTGAATGAAGTAAGGACATTATTTGCTTAGTGTCCTTGCTTTATAATATTCACTTTGTTAATTAGTGAATGTTTAGCTAATAATCAGTAGGTTAGATATTCCAACTCAAAATTAATATTCACTTATATTAGTTTCACTATAAAACAGAACGTTATGTCACTTAAATATTCAAGTACAACAGCAGATTATCTGCAATGGAGCGAAGCAATGAACTTAGTAAGAAAGTTGGCAAGGGATAGTAATTATAAGATGTCACTTCTTATCGCTTTGGGTTGCTTCACAGGTCTAAGAATTTCTGATATTCTTGCTTTGAGGTGGAATCAGATACTAGATGCGGAAGAATTTACCATTACAGAGATTAAGACAGGGAAGCAAAGGACAATTAGGATTAATATGCAGCTACAGCAACATATCAGAGATTGTTATGAGCATATAAATCCAGTTGGCATAAATGCACCTGTATTGATAAGTCAGAAGG
>NZ_QTNF01000007.1:2055-203998 GCF_003603455.1 Bacteroides sp. AM37-9
AATAAGTCAGAAGGGGACAGTGTACACAGTTCAGAGAATCAATGTCATGCTGAAAGAGATTAAGAAAAAATATAGACTACAAATAGGCAATTTTTCGTGTCATTCTCTTAGAAAGACTTTTGGCAGACAGGTTTATAATATGAACAGTGATAATTCAGAGCTTGCACTTGTTAAGCTCATGGAGTTATTCAATCATTCCAGTGTATCAATTACTAAGAGATACTTGGGATTAAGGCAAGAGGAATTATTAAATACTTATGACTGTCTTAGCTTCTGATAATTGAGATTTGAGACAGAATGAATCGGAGTTTACTTATTTATGCTCTGAATAGTTCTGTCTCAATTTATGGATATTCAGAGTAGAAATAGCTCTCAACTCTCATTTTAACAGATACATTTAATTGCAGAATAAAATACCTTTCATTATCTTTGTGCCAATCCTAGAAATAGGAGGACATATTAACGAAAGGTGTTTTGCATAGTTCTTGTCTCTAAATTCGCCAAAATTTATACAATCACAGGAACGTGCACAACACCGCACTAGTGCTATATGCCTATCTAATGATAGTTCATATATCGTCTGGTGCGGGTTACTGTTGTGTATTTGTGATTGGAGCGTTTGGCGATGCTTGGAGACATATACATTGGCAGTTCCCGCACCTATTTGTATGTAGAATTGTATCTATCGGGAACTAGATACAACTAATAATAGACTATGAAACAGGCATATTTACAACTAGCTCCTACCTCTCAAACAGTATGTAGACAGTTAAAATCTTTACTAAATCCAGAGATTAGGCATTTTTATATTAAATTCTTTGGGCAAATAAACTAAGTAATTATTATATTTGTGACAAGATAAAGTATTATAGCAACCAATTATATGCTATCAGTTCTCTAGTACTTTAAATACTATGATTAACTACTTTCTTTGGGAGAATTGGAAAGTGTCTTTTAATACACACATTTTTTATTTTTGAAGGTATGAAATACTTAATTTTATTATTCACTTTTATCTTCTGTACAAGTTGTGGAGGAAGAAGCGGTACAGATGCTTGGAAAGATGCAAAATCTCATATGTTGCCTTCTGATGAACTAGTATGTACCCAAGCAGGTGGTTCTATCATTGTTAAAAATGGTAATAAGAGATACAGAATATATGCTGATGGCGAACGTAGAGAAGTAGTAATACGCTATAAATAATAATATCAAATTGATAATTGAATATGTTGAAATGGATAAGTAAAATATTTCATCTTTCTTCTACATCTGTAAAAGAAGAAAACAACATAGTACAAAGTATTGCAAAGGCAAAAGCTCTACACAGAGTACTTATATCTAAAGCTCATCCAGATAAAAATCCTTCTAAAGAAGAATTGGCTAAAGTCTTAACAGAAGAGATTAATAACAATAGATATAACTATCGTGAATTATTAAAATTAAAACAAAGAATAGAAACTGAATTGTAACATATGAATGTCGTTGATTTTTTTAAGAATTTATTAAATTCTCTTTTAGACGGTTCATTTGAACGTATGAGAATAATAAATGCTATGAACCAAAGTTTTAAAGAAACTTACTACTCTGGGGAAATAGATAGATTATGTAAAGTATCTATAACTAGTGGAAATGACAATTATAGACATGAAATGAGTGCATTTTTTTTAAGAAGTGGTTTTAAAATATCAATAGAAAATGATAGCACTTTAAAGGATTCTGAAATAAGGGATATTTCCCAATACATATTATCAAACAAGGCATTTGTAAGACAATTGATGTCATTGGGATTTGATACTTTAATTATAATGGGAAAGACTACAGGTAAGGCAATGCAATATTGTTTAAAAGATTATACAAGATTAAGTGGTTTTTCATTAGAGTAGTTTTTGATTATGGTATATAGTTCGACAATAAACCGTTTAAATAAGTCTTTAAGGAATAAAGACTTAATACAATGTATGATAGAGCAGAATTATGTTGTAAAGAAAGATTATGTAAGTAAATGGTTTTCTGTTCAGGAAGTATCTAAGGAGGTTTTAGATAGTGAAATGAAGGTTACATTCAATAATGGGAACATTCTAAAATATGAAACTTTATGCTACATTATTACAGGAAATGGTAGCACCATAACCTCTCTTGAAACAATAGAGTTTAAAAATAAGGAATGTATCATTATTAAAAAACAGATTGATGGAAGAGAGAGAGAATTTAAAATTTTGACTCAAGAGGAGTATTGGGGAAAGCCTAAAATTGGCGTAACAACTTTTAATAGTTATGATGGGAAAACACATCATTCATATTACAGTCATGAAGGAACAATTCTTGAATCAAAGGTCTATGATAACAATGGAAAACTTGAAGAACGAAATACATATTACTATAATGATAAAAAATTACTTTATCAGATTATTTCAGAACGCCAAGGGAAACGATATATAAACAGATATGAATATGATGATAGGGGTAACGGAACCTATGCAGAATGGTATGATGATAATGGAGTTAGAAAGCAAGGTATAACTAGGTATAATCAATATAATGATATTGTGTTTGATGATAATTGGTGGGGAGGAAAGCGAATAAAAAAAGAATTTGAATATAGCTATGACGAATATGGCAATTGGTTAAAATGTCGAGAAATGAATAATGGTATTTATACTAGATTTTCGATTAGACAATTTAAATATTTTAATCGTTAAACAATTTTGCTTATGAAGTTGAGATTACTATTAATCAGTATCATTACTGCAATTAATATAGTAGCCTGCCAACATAAACAGCAAGCACCTATTTCTACTATAGACAGTACATTACAGGTTAATGCTACCTCTATTTTAGAAGAAAAATTATCAGAGATAAATGCCCAATCTGGGCAAGTTATAGTAATGGAAGTTCAATCAGGTCAAATAAAAGCTCTGGTTGGACTTACTAGGAAAGACAGTGCGAACTACCAATCATGTGAGAACTTCTCTGTATGGCAGTCTACTGGTCTGATGCACCCAATATCGCTATTGGCAGCTTTAGAAACAGGTAAGGTGAAATTGAGTGATAAGGTTGATACTGGAAATGGTATCTACCAAGTTCAAGGCAGAGAACTTAAAGACCATAATTGGCATAGAGGTGGATATGGTGAGCTTACAGTACAAGAAGGATTGGCAGCTAGTTCCAATATTGCCATTTATAAGACAATGGAGAAGGCTTTTGGTGATAATCCTCAAACCTTTTTTGATTTACTTACTAATATGAGCTATGGTAAGCCAGATAGTATCAATGGAATTGCCAGTCTGCAACCTTACAAGATTACAGAAAAAAATATCACTTGGAACTGTATAGGATATGAACAGCTTATTTCACCTATTCAAGTCCTTACCTTCTATAATGCAATCGCTAATAATGGGAAGATGATACAGCCTCAACTATATAAGGATAGTGTAGTAGTTATTAATCCCCAAATAGCAAGTAGGGCTAGTATTGATAGTTTGAAGAAAGCTCTAGTATTTAATGTTACTGACGGACTGGGGCAACCTGCCAAGTCTGATAAGGTACTAGTTGCAGGTATGCAGGGAACTAGTTCATTATCTACTAACGAGGATAGTACTAAGGATATGTATGCGGTAGAGTTCTGTGGTTACTTCCCTACTGATAATCCCAAGTATAGTATCATTGTATCTATTAATAAGGCTGGATTACCTGCAAGTGGTGGACTAATGGCAGGTGATGCTTTCAGGCAATTTGTTGATAAAATAATGGAAAAATAATCATGGATGGTATAATTGAATTTGATTTAATCAAGAATCAGGCTTCCAACATTATAAAAGTAATAGGTGTAGGTGGTGGCGGTGGAAATGCTGTAAAGAATATGTACAGTCAAGGCATTAAAGATGTTTCTTTTGCTATATGCAATACGGATAGTCAAGCCCTAAGCCGTTCCAATGTACCTACTAAAATACAGTTAGGAGACACTGGTCTAGGAGCAGGTGGTAATCCTGAAAAAGGACGTGCAGCAGCAGAAACAAGCATTGAGCAGATAAAAGCTCTTTTTAATGATACTACTCAAATGGTATTTATTACAGCGGGAATGGGTGGTGGAACGGGTACTGGAGCAGCACCCATAATAGCTCATATTGCAAAAGAAATGGGAATATTAACGATAGGAATAGTTACAATCCCGTTTCAATTTGAAATGAAGCCTAAAATAGTAAAAGCTATTAAGGGGGTTAATGAGATGAAAGAAAACGTGGATGCGTTGTTGGTTATCAACAATGAACGTTTGAGAGAAATATACGCTGATGGAATCACTACAGCTAAAGAAGCGTTCTGTAAAGCTGATGATATTCTAACAACTGCAACCAAAAGTATTGCAGAAATAATCACCATTGAAGGAACTATAAACAGGGACTTCTGCGATGTTGAAACCATAATGAAAGATGGTGGAAGTGCAATTATGGCAATGGGTAGAGCCAAGGGAAAATATAGAATACAAAATGCAATATTGGATGCTCTCAATTCTCCTTTATTGAATGATAATGATATAGAAAAAGCACAAAAGCTATTATATATTATCTATTCCAGTAAAGAGAATCCTATTCTTATCAATGAATTGTCTGAATTGAATACATTCATGGAGGAATTAGACCCAAACATTGAAGTCATTTGGGGACTATATGACGATGATAGTTTAGGAGAGGATGTAAAGATTACACTAATTGCAACAGGTTTTGATAACAAGAAAGATTCTGTGAACGCTGAAATTAGCGATGATGTAAGACTTAAATCTGAAATTGAGAAATATTACAAACCTACTCCTGAACCATTGAGTAAACAAGTCCAATCAGCTATTGTTGAATCAAATAATGATACAAAAGAAGAGATAACAGAGACGCAAGAGCCTATTACATTTGAAGAGACGACATCTCATTCTACAAAAGAAAAACTTATTACTCGTCTTAGTAATATAATAAGTAAATTGATGGAAGATGAATAGCATAGTAGTGTTTTCAAGAAACTGTTTATCGCATAATTTCTACACAAATAGAATATGGAAGGTTGGATAGTTTTAGGCTTAATACTAATAGTTATCGCCTATTTCTTTGGCAGGATTGGATTATGAAGGAGGTCTGTAAATGATGAAAGGGAATAAACTTTTTTTAGTTGTGACAGATTTATGTAGCAATGCCTTACCGCTTACTTTGCCTACAATCATCTTCAATTTCAATAATACTGGAGTTGTAAGAGGGTGTATCATATTACTGCCATCTAAATTTGAAGGACGAAAACAAATAGAATTAGCTAATGAGCGCATGAGTGTTCTGTCTCCATTATTTGACTTTCTTATTGTGGTTAATCCTCAAAAACTTTCCCGTGAATTTGTAAAGATACATAATATTAACGGGTTTGAAGCTTTTTATGATGAATTATGGAAAGAAGTTGCAACTCTTACAGCTATCGTTCATTCTTCCAAGAGTTTGGATGAAGTTAGGAGAAATTGGGAGAAAGATAAATCATCAAAAGCACTATTGCAGGGTGGAGCTTTATATATCATTAGAGATAAGGATATTGATTTCACTATTGATAAAAAAACTTTGCTTTTAGGTGTAGGTGATGCTGGTACTGGAGTGGCAGAAGAAGTTCATTTATTAGGTTTAAACAATATGACGGTGGTTCGATTGGGAATTGGCGGTGTGAGATGTTGGGGAAATAGCTATAGATTAGATTTAGCGGGAGATTGGAATTATTGTAATGGGATTGATAAAAGGTATCATTCTTGTATCGAATTTGTGAAGAAAAACATAAACGTAATCAAATATGATATAGAGTACTTTTTAGGATTCGATGTTTCTTGCCAATCAGATATACAAATTAAAGAACTTGAAAAATATAGTAAACACGGTCATTAATGAACACAGTAGTATGATAAAATTCAGCCAAATACCATATTCTACATATTCCTATGATGGAATGCCCAAACCAACATGGGTAAAAGCTACTTGTCCCCCAAACGGTATTCCTCATAATTTCAGCTTATCTGATGATGATATGCTGACCTATTATCTTGAAATATTTAGAAATAGAACAGCTAAGGATAAGCCATATATAGACCAATATAACTCTATAGAAGAATTGGAAGAAGATATATATGGTAACTGTTTATACTATTGGATTCCTAAAGATTTTAAGGAAATATATTGTGCTCTTGATAAACAAAATTTTTTTCATAAAATAAATGTATTGATAAAGCAATATGGTAATGCCATTGTAATAAAACATCGTGCTTTATGTATAAAAACAGATGAAAGTATAAATCTATATTCTTTTTATAAAGGTTTATGCCCAGATAAAGATATATTGTCTATATGTATTCCAATACGAATATTTGAATTAGGACTGTGGGAGGAAGGGAGCTTAATGTATATGACTAACGAAGATTATTATAATTTATCAAAAGAAATTCTAGTCAAACATGAAGCAGGAGAATTAACGGAAAACCAAATAGAAGAAATAATAGGTTCTGTAATCATAAAAGAATGGATAATTGACATAAAACCAACCCAATAGAATACTTAAAAAGAGATTATATCATAGAAGGACTTACCAATTGTTGTGTGGAATACGATGAGAATGGTGAGGAGATATTTATAATTGAAAAAACTAAATGAACAAATATGATAACAGCAGAACATTGGATGGAAGGGATTAATTCTGTACTAGATGAGTACGGACTATCAAGAGAGGAGTTTTGGAAAGACCCTAAGGCGTTCCTTGACAATTTAGATGATATGGACGCAAAGCTTACACTGGAGTATTTTATGGAAGTAGTATAAATTGGACAATAAGGATTCTTAATATTATCATCAAAATGTGATTCATTTGCAATAATCCCCATTTTAAACAAGAACTTATGAAAACAAGAAATAAACTATTAAAGTATTTAGATACAAGTTGGGAAATGTTAGCGAATAATGAAAAGCCACCTATTATTGATTTATCTGAATTTAATATGTTTTCATTTTATATTCAAATATTTACCAACAGGAATGAAAGAAAAGCACCATTTATTGGGAAGTACTATTCATCAGAAGAACTGGAAGAAGATATATATGGTAACTGTTTATTCATGCACCAAGGATGGAAATCAATGGATTTTAAGAAAGTTTATTCCATGTTGGACAAAGGATTATTTATTGAAAAAATGAACAATATGATTAAAGATTATGGTAATCTCATTATTGATTTAAATAATCCCAATGATTTAAGCTATAACATATATAGTACCACAAGAATTGATTGGGATAATAAATCTGATAGTTTTTAAGTAAGTGATAGTAAAGGTTTGATTAGTTTCCCCTTTATTCTATTTGCCATAATTGGACATTTGGGAAATGTTTAAGAGGTTCTATAATCTAGGATATGACAAGAAACGCAGGGTGTAACTAAGAAAGATAAGTCAAAGGTTAAGGTGGTAAGTGAAATTTCATTTACTGCCTTATTTTTTATAATACAGTGGACTGGAATATTGGATAAATTTGTTTCTTTGCAGTCATTGATTTTAAAAGATAATACCATGAATGAATATGTAGATTTTTATATGCAGAGATGCTTGCAGGTAGCCACAAGCATAGATGACAAAAGCAAACATATTATATTGAACAATATCAAGGCTATAAATTATGAGGAAGCTGTAAAACTCGCTAAAACCATAATCATAGATGATAACAAACGAAAATTATTGCTAAGTGAAGAAGTCTTTGTTAACGATAGTACTTTAGCTCAATATTTAGAAAGAGAGGAACTGGATGCGTTAAAATTATGGAGATTATCCGTATTGCTGTACGCTATGATAATGGGATGTAATGTTGCTGAACTATCCATATCTGTAGCAGACCAATATTTAGACTTGTTCAACCACCTAAACGATGGAATGAATGTTGCAAGTATTGAAGTAGTGGGTAGGTTGCCAACAGAAACGAAAAAAGGTAAATCGTCAACTAAAACCAAAAAGTTTACTATCTCTAGTCAACTACTGATTAATAAAATGAAACAAGCTTATTTAGAACTGCAAGATGATATTGTAACAGTAGATAACTTGAAGCATTATACAATTGAGAGGATTACCACTATGAATGAAATAGCAAACAAAAGAATCTTGAACTATTATTTTGCACAAGAATTGAAAGCCTTCTTGAGCAAATACAAAGGTGGAAAAATGTCCTCAAACAGAAAGAAGCTTGTTTTATACATCCTATACTTGTTTGGTCGTTTCAAGAACAATATTCCAGTAAATACAGATAATTATAGAGCATTAACGCGCGATTATAATAAATCCCCAATAAAACTTTCTCTATTCACAGTAAACGGGCAGTCGTTCCCCTTAATCTTACTGCCTAATCCAGAAATTGAAAAAATAAGGTCTAAATATAGAAGGTTCATAGAGGAAATGTGAAATTTCGAGATAATCTGATTTTTCACGAAAAGTAATTTATGGTTTCTTACCTTCGCAGCGTTGGCAATATTGCCAACTGTATTAAATTATTTTTCAACCATGAATAAAATAATTTCAGTAAAAGACCTCTATATTGGAGGCAAAATGATTGCTTTTATTAAAGGCAATCGTAGTGTTAATTCAAAGAACATTTCAAGAAAGAAAAAGTCCTTTGAGAAATTTGGAATGAATCTTGTCCCTTTAATGTATGTAGACGGACAAAAAGCGGTAAATGACGGCTGTACTTTGGTGCATCCTATTACGAAAGAGGATATACCGGATGAAGAAGCAAGTAAGTATGTTGCCATTGTTGAGGGACAACATAGATATACGGCAGCCGAAGAAACAGGTTTAGATGAAGAAAAGCTGTTCTTGTATGAATGTTACAGCAATGAGAACACTAAAGAGATTCTCTCTGAAACAAACACAATTACTGACCCGTGGAGTGGTGCAGATTATGCTAATGGCGCGGCACTATTTAATCCCCAAAATGAGTTGGCAAAATTTACAAAAGAACTTGCCGATTTAGGTTATCCAACCACTACGATAGGCTATATTGCTTGTTTTGCTCCTGGTAAGTTGGGAAAGACAGCATACTGTAATTTGATTGCAGGTAAAGAAATAAAAACAGATTATAATCTGGAACGTGCTAAATACTTTTTGGATGCAGCACGAACTAAATTTGACAATTCCTTTATCGCTAAAAGATACTTGATTACTGTAGTTGCCGACCTGTCTACAGAACATGGGTATAAACTTGTTTGTGACGCTTTAAAACAAATGCCAGATGCTATAGTAAAAAGAGTCCTAGAAGCTAAAAGTGAAGAGAAACAAAGTATATTGAAAATGACCTTAGAAAGTCTACTCAATAAATAATTAAAATATAGCCAGTTGTCAGTGATGATAGCTGGCTTTTTTTATCTAAATATGAATTGTCACATCTAAATGCAGACTAAAATTCTAATCTCAAAATTATGCCTTATACATAATTAATCCTATCTTTGTGTCGTTCAAACAAGGCAAGATAAGTACAAATTTGAGGAACTAACTTTGTAAGTTACTAATAGACAGCACCCAATCTAAATATATTGTTTTTATTCGATTTCAGTGAATCTTATTAGAAGAAAGTAACTATATTTGTATCATTCAAACGAAAGATATATGAAAGTAAAGAAAATTAGTGCGGCTAACGTGGAGGCTTGTTCGCTTCCTAAATTATTCGATGAAGAAAAAATAGATTTTCAGCCGGTTCAGTGTGTCAATTGGGCTGAATATCCATACAAACCCAAAGTGAACTTTCGCATTGCTCATACGCAGAACTCAATTTTGCTACACTTTAAAGTGAAAGAGGAGAGTGTACGTGCCAAATACGGCGAAGATAACGGTTCTGTATGGACTGATTCCTGTGTAGAATTCTTTTCTATACCTGCAGGTGACGGGATCTATTATAATATAGAATGTAATTGCATCGGAACTATCCTGGTAGGTGCCGGTCCTGTTCGTAACAACCGGGAACATGCACCGAAAGAAGTGACTGCTCTCGTGCAACGTTGGTCTAGTCTGGGTAATCAGCCTTTTGCAGAACGTGTCGAGGAGACAGACTGGGAAGTTGCTCTCATCATTCCGTATGCTGTATTCTTTAAGCATCAGATTGAATCACTCGATGGAAAGGAGATAAAAGCTAATTTCTATAAGTGTGGTGATGAGTTGCAGACTCCTCATTTCCTTTCATGGAATCCAATAGAGATTGACCAACCGGATTTCCATCGCCCCGATTTCTTCGGTACTTTGGAATTTGAATGATGAATTGAATCTCTGGATTTGAAGATGAATCACTAATGTCGCTGAATCACTGAAATATCCTCCATTTGTAAAAATATTATCTATTGCGTCATCCATCTATAAAAAAGAAGGGTGACGCTTTTCTTTAAGCATCACCCTTTCTTCTTATAGATATTACATTGTTTATTTCACAATACCTCTTTCCGAGTTCTTCACGAAATTTACAATATTCTCGATTTCTTCACTCATAGGAACCTGATCGATAATTTTCTGTACGGCATCCTGAACACTGAAATTACCCTGATAAATCAAACGGTATGCATTAGCGATGTGACGAAGGATTCTTTCTGATGTATTGCGATGTTGAGAAAGAACTACGGCGTTTACGCCATGATATGCTACCGGATTTCCTGACATGATAACGTACGGAGGTACATCTTTAGATATACGGCAGCCGCTTTGTACTAATGTCCAGCTACCTATGTGGCAATACTGATGCAGGGTAACGTTTCCACTTAGAATAGCACTGTCATCCAACGTACATTCACCAGCGATAGTAGTGCCGATGCCTACTACACAGTTATTGTTGATTTGTACATCATGGCAAAGATGTACTTTGTCCATCAGGTAGTTTCCGTTTCCGATTTTGGTAGCATTGCCGCCAAATGTAGCGCGGCTGATTACTACATTCTCACGAATATCGTTATTATCTCCGATAATCAGGCTGCTTTCTTCACCGGTATAGTGGAAATCTTGTGGTTCCGCTCCGAGGACAGCATTCTGATGTACCTTGTTTCCTTTTCCCATTTTAGTACCTTGCAGGATACTAGCGTAAGACATGATGACGCAGTCATCCCCGATCTCTACATTCTTTTCAATGTAGGCAAAAGGCAGAACAGTTACATTCTTGCCCAGCTTTGCTTCGGGATCTACGTAAGCTAACGGACTAATCATAATAGTATATGTTTAAAGTTATTCTTCTCTTCCACCACCCAGTGCCTGGTAAAGGCTTACTACGGCCTGCATCCGGTCAAAGCAATCAGAAACCTGTGAGATTTGTGCGCTCAAGTAAGCCTGCTGTGCAGACAATACTTCCAGGTAGGTTGAAGTCCCTAAGTTAAACAATTCTTTTGTATCTTCCGAAGCTTTTTTTGCAGATTCTACTTGCATTTGACGAGATTCTACCTTTTCACTCGTCTTTTGGTATAAACTTAGCGCATTGCTGACTTCACTACCGGCATTCAACAAGGCCTGCTGGAAAGATAACTTCGCAGATTCTTCCTGGGCTTTGGCAGCTTTCAGACGAGCAATGTTTTGTCCCCGGTAGAACAATGGCTGTGTCAGCGAACCGACAACAGAAGCCAGTAATTTACCAGGATTAACGATGCCGGCTCCGGAATTATTAGTCCATCCTGCCGAACCGCTAAGCGTGATTTGCGGATAGAAAGCGGCACGTGCGGAGTTGGTGTCATAATAGCAGCCTGCCAATGACATTTCTGCTGCTTTTACGTCCGGACGATTGGATAATAACTGGATGGGTACACCAGCCGAAAGTTCGGTCGGAAGCACTTGTGCTTCCAATACACCACGTTTGATGGCGTGGGGAGCTTCGCCTAAAAGAGTAGACAATGCGTTTTCCGTTTCGCGGATGCTCTGTTCGATATCGGGGATGCTGGCGAGTACCTGCGCATAAGCAGCTTTGCTTTGTTCCACGCCGGCAGAATTGATGTTGTACATGGCAGCGTCCTTCATGGCTTCCATTGTTTCGGCATTCTTTTTCAGGATTTCTGCCGTAGCTTTGGTTATTTCCAACTGGCGGTCCAACATCATTAATGTATAATACATATTGGCGATGTTAGAGATCACCTGTGTCTGTACTGCCTGGCGATAAGCCTTTGTTTGCTTCAGAGCAACTTGGGCACCTCGTTTGGCGTTCAGCAACTGACCGAATAAATCGATTTGCCAACTGGCTGTGACAGGTAATGAATAAGTTTTTGTAGCTGCATTCTTGTCAAAGCTGCTGATCGTTCCTTGCGGAGACAATCCTAATGACGGGGCATAAGCCAGGCGTGCCGACATGAGGGACGCTTCTGCTGCTTTCACATTTTGAGCGGCGGACAAGAGGTCTGTATTTTGTTTCAGTCCCGTTTCGATGAGAGACTGGAGTTGCGGGTCGGTGAAGACTTCTCTCCACGGCAGATTACCGAAGTTGGCTGTATCCGAAACCAGTGTATCATTATCCGCTACCGGATCGCGATACAGGCCGGAAGTAGTGATGTCTTCGGGTCTGTCATACGACTTATAGATGTGGCAGCTGCTCAAGAGAGCAGTTGCGCACAACATATATAGAATCTGTTTCTTCATATCGAATTTCATTATTTAGCGTATTGTTCAATCTCTGTTACGGCATCTGTATTGTCGATATCTTCCCATTCCATCGGTTTAACCTTCTCTTGTAAGTACTGGAAGACTACAAACAGTGCAGGAACGATAAAAATCTGGCAAATCATACCGATTAACATACCACCGATAGAAGCTGTACCTAGTGTACGGTTACCGTGAGCACCTACACCGAAGGCAAACATCAACGGAAGCAAACCGACTACCATAGCCAATGATGTCATCAAAATCGGGCGGAGACGTGCACCGGCACCCAATACAGCTGCCCAAGTGATACTCATACCCATCTTACGACGGTCGAGGGCGAACTCTACAATCAAGATGGCATTCTTTGCCAACAGACCCATCAACATGATTAACGCGATCTGCATATAGATATTATTGGACATCGTACCCAGAATCATCTTCAATGCCGAAATATTACCGATAGCACTTACACCGTTCACAAATAGGAAGCTTCCTAACAGACCGAACGGAACGGATAACAATACAGCCAGCGGAAGAATGTAACTTTCGTACTGTGCACTCAACAATAAGTAAACGAATACGAAACAGAGCACAAAAATCAGTCCGGTAGCACTTCCGCTACTTTGAGCCTCTTCACGCGCCATACCTCCTAATTCATACGTATAACCGGTAGGCAGGTTTTCTTGGGCAACCTCGGCGAGGGCAGTCAATGCCTGACCGGATGTATAACCGCTTGCCGGAGCTACCATTACTTTCATAGAGGTATAAAGGTTGAAACGGCTGATAATATCCGGACCATATACTTTCTCCACAGAGATGAACTGGGCAATCGGGGCCATCTCACCTGCACTATTACGCACCTTGATATTCTTCAAAGATTCCAAGTTTTTGCGTGACAATGGATCTGACTGAATCATAACACGATACATCTTACCGAAACGGTTGAAGTTGGATGCATACAAACCTCCGTAATATCCTTGCATGGTAGTGAGGATATCGCTCGGGCTGATACCTGCTTTTTTACAAACTGCTGCATCGATGTCGATCATGTATTGCGGGAAATTCGGGTTGAAGGAAGTCTTTGCCGAATTGATTTCCGGACGTGCTTCCAGTGCTGCCGTATAATCATTAACCACATCGAAGAATTTGTTCAGGTCACCGCCGGTCTTATCTTGCATATTTACCTCAATATCTGTAGATGCCGAGTAACCCGGGATCATAGGAGGAGCGAAGAACAATACCTGTGCTTCTTTGATAATCTTTTGTGCACGCATATATAAGGAACCGACTACAACGTCTGAATTCTGTATCATGGAACGTTCGTCCCAGTCTTTCAATTTGATGATGAAAGAACCGTATGACGGTCCCTGCCCACCGATAAAGCTGAATCCGGAAATCATGGTACGTGACAATACCGCAGGATCGGAAGCGATCAGACTGTCTACACGTGCCAGGATTTTTTCAGAACGGTCTTGGGAAGTACCCGGAGGCAATGTCACTGCTCCCATCAGCGTTCCGGTATCTTCATTAGGCACCATACCTGTCGGAGTGGTGTTCATGAAGAATACAAGTATTGCAATGGAAGCGACAACTAATCCCATAGACAACCATTTCTTCTGGATAAAGAACAATACTCGTTTCTTATAACGTTTCAGGATTGATTCGTATGTATCGTTGAATCTGTTTTTAAACTTCTTCGTACTCATTCCGATCAGTGCCAGAATACTAAGCACTACGAAAATTGCAGTAACTATCGGATTGATACTGAACAAACCAAAGATCATGCCAAGAATGGCAATAAGCGTGAAAGTAAGTGTAATTCCCGGATGCAACATCTTTCCGATAGCCTCGGTATATCTGTTGATCATGGTTGTATGGGCTGCCGTATAGGCTACTTTCATACGTTCTTTCAATGTGGAGTCTTCCGTTGTTCCGTCTTCTTTTTTGTGAGGTTTCAGAAGAACGGCACACAAAGCCGGACTCAAAGTCAATGCGTTCAATGCGGACAGACCGATAGCGATTGCCATAGTCATACCGAACTGACGATAGAATGTTCCTGCTGTACCTCCCATGAAACTTACCGGAACGAATACGGCCATCATGACCAGCGTAATAGATACGATAGCACCACCCAATTCATTCATGGCATCGATAGAAGCCAGACGGGCAGATGTATAACCTTGGTCAAGCTTGGCATGCACACCCTCGACGACCACAATCGCATCGTCGACCACAATCGCGATAGCAAGCACGAGCGCACATAACGTCAACAAGTTCAAACTGAATCCTACCAGGGACAAGATGAAGAAAGTACCGATCAGAGCTACCGGAATGGCGATAGTCGGAATCAATGTGGAACGTAAATCCTGCAAGAAGATATACACTACGATAAACACCAGGATAAATGCTTCGATCAACGTTTTCAACACTTCATGGATAGAAGCGAAAAGGAAGTCGTTGGCATTCATGGAGATGTTCAGCTTCAATCCGGTAGGCAACGTTTTTGATGCTTCATCCAACAATGCCTCAATATCACTGATGGTCTGTGTCGCATTGGTTCCTGCCATCTGGTATACGATACAAGTCACAGACTTGTGCCCGTCTACCCGGTTGGTAAAGTTATATCCCAAGCGGTCCAGCTGAATTTCTGCTATATCTTTCAGACGAAGTACTTCACCGTCAGGAAGAGATTTGATAACGATATTTTCAAACTCTTCAGGCTGTTGCAAGCGTCCTTTATAACGGATGGTGTATTGGAAAGTCTGGTTACTGCGTTCACCGAACTGTCCTGGAGCAGCTTCGACATTCTGTTCTGCCAGAGCAGCGGAAACATCACCGGGAACGAGTTTGTATTGTGCCATGACGTCCGGTCGTAACCAGATACGCATAGAATAATCCTGACCCAAAACGTTGGCGTCACCTACACCCTGTACACGTTGAACTTGAGGAATCAGGTTGATCTTAGCATAGTTTTCAATAAACGATTCGCTATATGTATCTGTCTCATCATATAGAGAGAATACTACCAGCATGGAAGTCTGGCGTTTTTGAGTGGTTACACCGACTCTAGTTACTTCGGCAGGCAGCAGACCTTGTGCCATAGAGACACGGTTTTGCACATTGACGGCGGCCATGTCCGGGTCTGTTCCTTGTTTGAAATATATGGATATATCACCGGAACCCGTGTTTGACGCAGTTGAGGTCATATACATCATGTTTTCTACACCGTTGATTTGTTCCTCCAACGGAGCAATCACGGAATTCAATACGGTCGATGCACTGGCTCCCGTATAGGTGGCTCTTACCGAAACGGTAGGAGGCGCGATGTCCGGATACTGCGTGATAGGCAGTGTCGCCAATCCGATAGCCCCCAGGATGACTATCAGGATAGAAATAACGGTTGATAGTACCGGACGGTTAATAAATCTATCTAATTTCATAATGATTATCTGATTATTAGTTGAAGGCTGTGGCTAAATTACCGTCGTGTTGGTCTTTCAAATGTTGTTGATAGTTTGCTTCTTTTTGCGCCGGTGTGATAGGCTGAACCTTCTGACCGTCTTTCAGGTTTTGTACTCCTTCGATTACGATTTTATCTCCTGAATTCAAACCGGAAGTAACCAAGTACTCTTTTCCGTTATCCAGATTGAAGATTTTGATTTCTGTATATTTTACCGTGTTGTCCGGTTGCAAAACATAAACGAACTTCTTATCCTGGATTTCTACTGTTGCAGACTGCGGTATAGTGATTACATTCTCCATGGTATAAGGAATCAGAACGTTTGCAGTACCTCCGCTACGCAATACATGTTCCTTATTCGGGAAGATAGCACGGATGCTTACCGAACCGGTAGATTGGTCGATAACACCTGTGATAGCATCTACTTTACCCTCTATATCGTATGTGGAACCATCAATTAATTGCAGTTTGATAGTCGGTATTTTGCTGATTTCTTCTTTGATAGTGCTACCGGACTTGGTCATTGCCAGCAATTCCTTTTCTGTCATTGAGAAGTATACATATACTTCGTCAATCTCGGAAACAGTAGTCATCGGTGTAGCGATAGAAGGACTTACCAATGCTCCTACACGATAAGGGATATTGTTGATAACGCCATCTGACGGACTTTTAACCTGTGTGAATGACAAGTTCTGTTGAGCAGTGGTCAGTTGTGCTTTTGCTTGTGCCAATTGGGCTTTGGTCTGTGCCAGGGAATTTTCTGCCATTGCCAGGTCATAGTCACTGATGATTTGCTTTTTGTTCAACTCTTTCTTATTGTCATACGTCATCTGTTGAGTACTCACTGCTGCTTCTGCTGTAGCCACTGCTGCTTTGGCAGTGCGTACAGCTGCTTCGTATTGAGTCGGATCAACAATGAACAACACTTGTCCTTTACGGACAGTTGCTCCTTCGTCTACACAGAGTTTCGTGATGAAGCCCGATACTTGGGGGCGGATTTCTACATCTTGTTTTCCTTTAATTGTAGCCGGATAGGCAGTTGTTAAATTAGCAGTCGTTTTTTGTAACTCTTGTACTGCATATTCAGGAACCTTTCCTGTGTCATTGCCCTTATTGCCACAACTAGACAAGAGGGCTACGCAAAATGCAAATAAAACAATTCTACTTTTCATACTTATAAATATCTGTTTTTTAATTTAATGCGTTTGTTGCCAGTGTGCTGTTCATCCATATAGATAAGGGGGTTAAGGAAGAAAAACCGGAAACTAAATTCCTTAATTTAGTTTCCGGTTGCAAAAGTACTTTAAATTCGGTATTCTTGTTCTCTGATACCGTGTTTTTTAACTATGTTTTTTACTTTATTTTATGATATACAGGAGTCATAATAAAACTTAACTCATAATCCTGATAAGGAAGACGATATTTTTCCAGTGCAATAGCTCCCCAGCTGTTGACACAGGCAAGTCCGGTTTGTGCCTTGTCGATACAGAAGTTGGTGAAGTCTGCCTTTTCTACTTCCGGTGAGTGACGCTGGTCTTTGCCGTCGCCGTCATCCAATGACTCGATGGTGTAATTCAGGGCAGAAGCGGAGAAAGGAGCACTCGATACGAATTGCAGTCCGTTGCCACTGATGTTCAGAAGTCTCCACCAGCGGATATCCGTTTTTGTTCCGGTTTCCTGCGGGCGGATGTAAGGATAGAATTGTTCTTCCACTGTCTGGCGATATTTTCCTAACATTGCCGCGTGGTTGCGGTCGGCATAGTTTTCTCCCGGACCACGGCCGTAATATTCTATCTCGTTGAAGTTGACCGGCATACGCATTTGCATACCGAAACGGAACATGTCAGAAACTTTCTTGCTTTTGTCTGCCGCCATCTTTTGGGTAATTTTCACTGCTCCCTTGTTGTTAATGGTGTAAGTCAGCGATAATGTTCCGCCAATCGACTTCATGTCATATTCGGCACGAACCACTGCCTGATCGTTTTCAATAGCATGTTTCAGAGAAGTCAGTTTCAGTTCCGGATTCTTCCAGGCGGCATATTTGTGTTGCAGTCCGGCTCCGAAGTCATTGTCGGTCGGTGCACGCCAGAAGTTAGGAGTCAGTGCGCTGCCATCTTCCATCAGTTGCATGCCGTTGACGTCGTAACGGCAGAGATAACCATTGTGTTTGTTGAAATCCATAGAGAAGTTTTCACCTTTCACAATCAGGAAGTTGCGGTCGTTGTCCAAAATGGTGGGCACGATGACCGGAAGGTTAGATGCCTGTTGGTTTTCCAGTTTCAGTTCCGGTGCTTTGTAGTCACGGATGCTTAGTTGGTCGTAAGCGATGGTGGTTCCGGCCGGCAGCAGTGTTTCGGCGGCTTTCAGTTTGTAGCTCACGTTGAGTAGCAGTTCTTTGCAAGGACAGATGTTCTTTGTGTCAAATGGAATTTGCACTTTCACAGTTTGTTGGGGCGCTACTTTCAGGTCGGATACGATGCCTGTTTGCACTACTTCTCCGTTTGCCAGTAATTGCCATTCCATGTAATAAGCAGATAAGTCGCGGAAGAAATACTCGTTGAAGATGTTGATTTCGCCTTTGGCAAGATCAGCAGGAGTCGTCCATATATCCTGATAGAAATAAGCTACTTCGTATGCATGCGGATTGGGTACGCGGTCGGGGCTAATCAAACCGTTGTCGTTGAAGTTATTATCCGAAGCGTCGTATTTGTTGAAGTCGCCGCCATAGCCGTAGATGCTTACTCCGTCTTTGTTTTTCCAGTGGCAGGACTGGTCTACGAAGTCCCAGATAAATCCGCCCTGATATTTCGGATATTTGCGGATGATGTCCCAGTATTCTTTGAATCCTCCCTGTGAATTACCCATAGCGTGCGCGTATTCACATTGGATTAACGGCTTTTGGATATTGCCTTCGCTATATTTGATACAAGCGTCGTAGTCATAGTACATCGGGCAGAAAATATCGGTGAATTCGCTGGTTCCTGCTTGTTCGTACTGTACGGCACGTGTCTTGTCTTCATTCTTAATCCAAGTGTAGCATTTTTCAAAGTTCGGTCCCATGCCGGCTTCATTACCCAATGACCAGAAGATGATGGACGGATGGTTGTAACCACGTTGTACGTTGCGTTGGTTACGTTCCATGTGGGCTTTGGCGTAGATTGGGTTCTTTGCCAGTGTCTGGTCGCCGTAGCCCATTCCGTGAGATTCTACGTTTGCCTCGGCTACTACATATAGACCGTATTGGTCGCATAGGTCATACCAACGGTTGTCGTCCGGGTAATGGCAGGTACGCACGGCGTTGATATTGAGTTCTTTCATCACTTTGATATCTTGCAGCATACGTTCGGTAGAAACCACATAACCGCCGTCCGGGTCCATTTCGTGACGGTCGGCTCCTTTGAAGAGTACCGGTTGTCCGTTTACGAGTATCTGTCCGCCTTTCAATTCAATCTTGCGGAAACCTACTTTAACAGGGATTACTTCTACTACGTTGTTGCCGTTTTTCAGTGTAGCGGTCAGCGTGTAGAGATTAGGCGTTTCAGCAGTCCATTTCGCCGGATTGGAGACGGACAGGGTCGTGTTTAATTTGCCCGAACCTTTCAGGTCGGCAGTCGTTACGCTGTTGCCTTGAACATCTGTCAAGTCCAAAGCTACTGTGCCGCTTCCTTTCAGGTCAACGGCTATATTTAATGTACCGTCTTTATATTGGCTGTCCAAATCGGGAGTGATGCGAATATCCTGGATGTATTTCTTGTCGCGTGCGTAAAGATAACAGTCGCGTCCTACGCCGGAGTAGCGGAAGAAGTCCTGATCTTCCAGGTAACTACCGTCGCACCAGCGGAAAACTTGAAAGGCGATGACGTTCTTACCCGGTTTCAGGTAGTTAGTCAGGTTGAATTCAGCTTCCAGTTTGCTGTCTTCGCTATATCCTACGTAGCGTCCGTTCACCCAAAGGTACATATTGGACGTTACCGAGCCGAAATGTGCGAAAATTTCTTTGCCTTTCCAGTCGGCAGGAAGGATGATTTCTTTGCGGTAAGAGCCTACGTGGTTGTTTTCTGTCGGTACTAGCGGAGGGTTGTTTTTGAATTGGCTTCTCCAGGCATATCCTACGTTGACATAGATAGGGTCACCGTAGCCGTTCAACTCCCAAACGCCGGGAACTTGAAGGTCATCCCAACCTTTGTCGTTGAAATTAGTCTGATAAAAATCAGTCGGGCGCGCGTCTGCGTGTCTCACCCAGTTGAATTTCCAAAGACCGTTCAGGGTCATGAAATTCGCGGAATTTTCTTTAATGCCGGCTTTAGCTTCATCAGCCGATGCGAAAGCAAAGTAATTAGTGTGCATAGCGGAACGGTTTACGGAATTCACTTCCGGATCTTTCCACTCGTTGAAGCTTTGCGCTTGAATTGCTGTCAGTCCCAATGCAGCCAAGCAGCAAGAGAGTAGTTGTTTCTTCATGGGTTTTTTGTATTAGGTTTGAATTTCTGGAGTCAAAGATAGGGAATAATTTGATTAATAAAGGAGAATAATAAGTCTAATAGGTATGTCAATAGTTCAATTTTAATTTATTTATGAACTATTCAATGGAGTCTGGTAATGGTATGTGAAGTTGGCATAGATTTATGATGAAAGAAGAACTTGGTAAATTAACTTTTTGAGTATCACCTCTCGAGTATGGTAAAGTCAGGAAGAAACGATGAATAGGCTGTATTTTTCTAACGTGACATCCTGATACTATGAGTAATACAGCTAATTTTAATGCTTTTTATTTCTTGTTTTGTACTATTTTGTCCCTTTTTAGTATGATAATTGTATCTTAAAAACTGTTATATTCACTTATTTTGCGGCGAGTGTTTTTAACAAACCTATTTCAAATTCTTAAATTTATTATTATGAACAAACTAACGAGACTAAAAAGATGCAAGAGGTGCATTAGTACGTTAATGCTTATGTGTTGTTCGCTCTTGGCATGGGCGCAAAATACAGTAACGGGAACTGTATTGGATGAATCCAACTTAGAGGTGATTGGTGCCAATGTAAAGGAAAAAGGCACGGCTAACGGTGCTATTACTGACATGAATGGTGTTTTCCATTTAAAAGTAAGCAATCTTCAAAAAGCAGTTCTGCAAATTTCGTTCATGGGATATGAACCTCAAGAAGTGCCATTAAATGGACGCAAACAACTGAAAATTATTTTAAAAGAAACGGCCAATGAACTTCAGGAAGTTACAGTTGTGGCCTATGGTACACAAAAGAAAGAAACTCTGACAGGAGCTATTTCTGCTGTAAACAATGAGGCGTTGATACGTTCGCCGAATGCAAGTGTGGCCAATTCGCTGGCGGGCCAGATTACAGGACTTTCATCCGTTCAGACTAGCGGTCAGCCGGGGCAGGAGGACCCTAAGGTATTTATTCGCGGAGTGGGTTCCTTAACAGAAAGTGCTTCCTCTCCTTTGATTTTGGTGGATGGTATAGAACGTTCGTTTTATCAAATGGACCCGAATGAAATAGAGAGCGTGACGGTTCTGAAAGACGCTTCTGCTACTGCCGTGTTCGGTGTGCGTGGTGCAAATGGTGTAATTTTGGTGACTACACGTCGTGGTAAAGAAGGTAAAGCGAAAATCTCAGTGAATTCTTCAGTTGGTATCCAGATGCCTACCCGAATGCTTAAAATGGCAGATAGCTATACGTATGCTACTTTGAGAAATGAGATTATAACAAATGATAAGCCAAATGCTACCGAGAACGATTTGGTGTTTAATAATTATGCAGTTGAACGGTTCAGATTGAATGATGAACCTATTATGTACCCCAGTATCGACTGGAGAAAGTACCTGCTTAATAAAACATCTGTGCAAACGCAGCATAACCTTAATATTTCCGGAGGAACAAAGGATATACGTTACTTCATATCTTTAGGTTTCTTATATCAGAATGGCTTGCTGAAACAGTTTGAAGGAGTGGGGTATGATAATAATTATAAATACAAAAGATATAATTATCGCGCGAATTTAGACTTTAATGTAACTAAGACTACCACGCTGAAGATCGGTATCGGCGGGATTGTAGGTAACCGAAATGAGCCGATGATTAATGATGCGACTAATTCGATTTGGACACTGATTAATCAGACAACTCCGTTCAGTAGTCCGGGTGTGATTGACGGACAACTCATAGTTACCCCCGAAGAACGTTTTGATAATAAAATCAATCTGGGCAATAGTGCTTTGCCTAAGTGTTATGGGACAGGTTACTCAACAGCTATTAATAATACGATGAATCTGGACCTTCTGTTGAATCAGAAGTTAGACTTCATAACCAAAGGGTTGTCGGCGGAAATAAAAGGTGCTTATAATACGAGTTATGGCTTTACCAAAAAACGTAAAGGGCAAGTGGAACAATTTATGCCTTTCTATCAATCTTCTTTGGAAGATCCGTCACTTGGTTATGATTCGCCGGATTTCAACAAGAATATTGTTTATAAGATCAAAGGAGAAAATAAGAACTTGCAATATGAGGAAACTTCTTCGCGGGCACGAGACTGGTATCTGGAAGCAAGCTTGAGATATAACCGTAAGTTTGGTTTTCATAATGTCGGGGGATTGTTCTTGTACAATCAGAGTAAGAAATACTATCCCGCTCAGTGGGTGGGAGTACCGTCTGCTTACATCGGTTTTGTAGGCCGTCTGACGTATGATTACAAATCTCGTTATATGGCAGAAGTTAACTTCGGTTATAATGGTTCTGAGAATTTTGCTCCGGGTAAGAGATTCGGTGCGTTTCCTGCCGGTTCCATCGGTTATATCCTGTCGGAAGAGGCCTTCATGAAAAAACAGAAGGTGGTTGATTATCTGAAATTCCGTGCTTCTGTCGGCTTGGTCGGAAATGACAATCTTGGAAATAACCGCTTTTTGTTCTTGCCGGATTCTTATGATGTGAATCTGAGCGGAGTAGACGGGTGGAATAACAATAAGTATGGATTCAACTTTGGTTATAACAGTAAGGCGTTAATTTTGGGTGCATTGGAGAAGCGTTTGGGCAATCCGAATGTGACTTGGGAAACTGCGCTGAAACAGAACTATGGATTGGACGTTCATTTCTTGAAGAGCCGTCTGAAAATCTCTTTGGACTATTTCCTCGAAGAACGTAAGGATATTCTCATCAATCGTAAGACAGTACCTTTATTAACGGGATTGACTTCATCTATTCTACCTGCTGTAAATATGGGTAAAGTGAAAAACCGTGGATATGAGGTAGAAGTGAGGTGGAATGACAAGATCGGGCAGGTTCAGTATAATGTTCAGGCAAACGTTTCCTATTCAAAGAATAAGATTATTTTCCAAGACGAAGTTGAGCCTAATGAACCTTATATGTGGCGGACAGGAAATCCGGTCGGAACACTCTTCGGGTATGTGGCGGACGGTTTCTATACAGAAGCGGACTTCGGAGAGAACGGCAAACTGGTGGCAGGTCTGCCCGATCCGGGTGTGTCTGTGAAGCCGGGTGATGTGAAATACCGGGATTTGAACGGTGATGAGGAAATTACTTCCGACGACCAGACTATTATTGGAAACCCGACTCGTCCGGCTTATACATTCGGATTGAATTATGGTATCAATTACAAAGGCTTTTTCCTGACGATGAACTGGACTGGTGCTGCACAACGCTCTTTGTTGCTGGACGGAGCTTTCAGAGAACCTTTTGGTAATGGTAAAATCCGTGGTTTGATGCAGTTCCATGCAGATACGCGCTGGACACCGGAAACAGCTAATACAGCTACTACACCGCGGTTTACAGAGACAAATGCAGTCTATAATATGCGTTCCTCCTCTTTGTGGGTGCGAGACGGTTCTTATTTGAAGCTGAAGAATGTGACAATAGGATATAACTTCACAGATAAGAAGATGTTGAAGAAACTGGGTATCCAGCAGTTAGGCATAAAACTGACAGGCTATAATCTGCTGACTTTTGATAAGTTTGACATCATGGACCCTGAATGTAATCCGAATAATGCGGATTCTTACCCTATCATTAAAATATATAATTTAGGTATTAATCTAACCTTTTAATAGTGCTGACAATGAAAAACTATAAAAAATATATAGGTTGTCTTTCTCTCTCTGTATTGACACTGATAGGGTGCGAAGACCTTAAATTTGGAGAGAAATTTCTGGATAAGCCGATAAGTAACGAACAGAATATCGATTCTGTTTTTAACAAAAAGGTATATGCTGAGCAGGCACTGGCGGAAACTTATCATTCCCTGCCGGATTATCTGCCGATGCAAGGACGTCTGGGATATGGCGTTCTGGAAATGCTAACCGATCTGGGTGACTGGACGAAAAAGGGAGCGCCTAAATTCTATACAGGAACAGTGGACGGAACAAATACATATCTGGAACATCTTCCATATCGGTTGGATGTCGCCAATACTACGATAGGAGTAGGGCCGGTTTATGGTATTCGAAGAGCCTACATTTACATTGAGAATGTGGATAGAGTGCCGGATATGACTGCGGATGAGAAAGCGATAGGAAAAGCGGAAGCGCAAGTAATCATTGCCTATCATTATTCTCAAATGCTCCGTTATTATGGTGGTATGCCGTGGATAGACCATGCATATACGGCAGAAGATGCGATGAAATTTCCCCGTATGACAGTAGAAGAAACCGTACAGAAGATTGTTGGATTACTGGATGCGGCGGCCTCTGTACTGCCTTGGCAGGTGAATGCAGATAATGACGGACGAATGACGGCTGCTTCTGCTTTAGCGTTAAAGTCCAGAGTGCTTCAGTTTGTGGCGAGTCCTTTATTTAATGCTGAAAAGCCCTATCTGGAAGGAGATGCTTCGTCTCAGTTCCTTACTTGGTATGGCAACTATTCACCGGACAGGTGGCAGAAGGCGTTGGATGCCGGGTTAGAATTTATGCGGGCTAATAAAAAGAACTCAGATGCTTATCAACTGGTGAATACAGGTAATCCCCGCGATGATTTTGCAGCAGGATATTTCAATCGCCATAACGGTGAAGTCTTGATTTCTTCCAGAAGATTCACCACTTATGCTACGGGAAAGCTTCCGTTTGCCCAGGTACGTTATGGAGTTGCTTCTCCTACATTGACTTATGTCGATATGTTTCAGATGAAAGACGGAACAGAATTCGACTGGAACAATCCGGACCATAAAAAATTCCCTTTCTTTGATAAGGACGGAAACCCCAGAAGAGACATCCGCTTATATGAAACGGTTGCTGTGAATGGAGATAAGTTTAGGGGCGCCCAGAAAGTGCAAATTTACGAAGGAGCCACCCAGGCGCCTTATAAAGACGGACGAATGAGTTACAATGGGGTTGCCATGAGAAAATTCATACGGAACTTCAATGACGAAGTGAATGGTAAATTTTATTCTTGTCCGTTGATCCGCCTTCCGGAGGTCTATTTGAATATGGCCGAAGCGATGAACGAATTGAATAAGGCGGAAGTCCGTGATGAGTTTGGTAATACGGCTTATGATTATCTGAATAAAACCAGACTGCGTGCGGGTATGCCTGCGATTTCGGCAACAGATGTTCCGGCCGGCAAACCGTTGCGTGAAGCAATATTACGCGAAAGAGCCATTGAATTCGGCTATGAAGAAGTACGTTATTTCGATCTGGTACGTTGGAAACGCTCAGATATATTTACCGGACAATTGTCACGTCTGATTATTAAAAAAGCGGCCGGTGAGCCAAGCGGCTTTTCTTATACCGTATCTCATGCAATGGCGGAAACGCGTCAGTATGCAAAACCTGAAAAGTGGAACGACAAGTATTTCCTGTTGCCTCTGCCTATAGATGAGATAAACAAGAAATATGGATTGATTCAGAATCCGGGTTGGTAATAATCAAATCGTTGAACAATAAGAAGAATGATTATGAATAAATCACTTTATATCGTAGCTTTCTCGTTGGCGTTTGCCACTACGGGTATAGCGCAAAATAATGAAGGACAAGATAAGGTAATCGATCTGGGCACACAGACGACTACTGAATTACGGAAGACACAGGCTGTCTCTACCATTTATTCGAATGAATTAGATAAAAATGCTGCCACTAGTCCTTACAATGCCATTTATGGCTTGTTGCCGGGATTGAGTGTGATGCAGAACACTAGTTGGGGCACAGATAAATCTCGTCTCAATGTGCGGGGACGCGGTTCTTTGAATGGAGATACACCTTTATTTGTAGTAGATGGTTTTGCACGCCCTCTCGAATATATCAACCTTTCGGAAATAGAATCAATATCCGTTTTGAAAGACGGTGCTGCTACTGCTCTTTGGGGAGGCAGAGGCGCCAACGGAGTGGTATTGATAACTACCAAACGCGGTATATATAGCCAGAAGGATATAAAAGTAGACTATAAGTTTGGTTTAGGCTTCCCTGTTAATCAGCCGGAATTTGCCGATGCTTATACCTATGCCAAAGCCCGTAATGAAGCATTGAGATATGATGGTTTGCAACCGGACATGGATGAGGCTTCTTTCCTGTCCGGAGGCAATAGTGATCTTTATCCGAATGTGGACTGGCAGAAAGAAGCGTTACGCAATCATACAACCAGTCATCAACTGGACATCACTTTCCGCGGAGGTGGCAAGCGGCTTCGTTATTTCAGTGTCCTCAATTACAAAAACGATATGGGACTGCTGAATAGCAAGTACACTGATTATACAGATCGCTATAACTCCCAGATGAAGAAATACTTCCTCAATCTTCGCATGAATCTGGATGTGGATATTACGGACGCGACAAAATTGAAATTGAGTATGCTCGGTATGCTGCGAGAGACCAAGCGTCCCACCACGTCGGAAGCTACTTTGTTTGAACAGATTTTCAACACCCCGTCCGCCGCATTTCCCGTGCAGACACAGAATGGATTCTGGGGCAGTAACAATGTGCTGAAAACAAACCCGATAGCCAATCTGGCGGACGTAGGTTATTATAAACTGAATCAGCGTATGTTGCAGGCGGATTTGCGGTTAGTGCAGGATTTGTCTGTATTGACTCGCGGGTTGAGTGCGGAACTCGCTATTGCTTATGATAATAATGCGACCTATCAGGAAACAGCCAAGAAAAGTTTTATGTACCAGACCATTGAAAAAGGCACAGATGGAGAACCGATTTACACGAATTACGGAAATCCTAACGATGAACTGGAAATCAGCAACAAAGGATTGGCCAATCAATACATACATGCCAATTTTGAAGCGAAGGTCAATTATCACCGGACATGGGATAAACATGATTTTACGGCCAGTGCTATGTTTCGTCAAGAATCAATGACGTTGACAGGGGCTAATAACAGTCGTTACCGTCAATACATCATCGGAACCGCAGGTTATAATTTTGACAACCGTTATATGGTGGATATCGTAGCCAACTGTTTTGGCAGCAGCGTATTGGGGAAGAACGACAAGTATCGTGCATATCCCGCCATTTCTGCCGCTTGGATACTTTCGAACGAGAATTTCATGAAAGAAATTTCCGCTTTTGATTATCTGAAACTTCGTGCTTCTTACGGACGCTCCGGATATGATATTTATGATTATGACATGGATAAGCAATATTGGGTAGGAAGCGGTGCTTACTATTTTCAGGCCGGAAATACTTCTGCCGGAAGTAGCCTGAAGGAAGGAGTGTTGGCAATGGAACAACTGGATTTGGAAGTTGCGGATAAATATAATATCGGTTTGGATATGAGCCTGTTCAAGGGACTGACTTTTTCTATTGACGGTTTTTATGACAAGCGCACTAATATCCTGATTGACGGAAGTGGGCTGATCTCATCGGCAATCGGGGTTACTATTCCGCAGATGAATGCAGGAAAGGTGGAAACAAAAGGAACGGAACTCTCTGCCATGTGGAAAAAGGAATACAAGGACTTCAACTATTATATCGGAGCCAACTTCTCCTATGCCAAAAGTAAAGTCGTAGAAAATGGTGAGGGATATCAGCCGTATGGCTATTTGTCTAAAAAAGGTTACCCTGTCGGGCAGTGTTTTGGCTGGGAGGCTATCGGTTATTTCAGAGATGAGGCGGACATAAAGAGCAGTCCGGTGCAGAAATTCTCGGAAGTACGTCCAGGTGATGTCAAGTACAGAGATCTGAATGGCGATAACGTGATTGACAACAATGACCAGAAGGCGATAGGATATTCCACTGCCATACCGGAGATTTATTATGGCATTAATTTGGGATTTGAATATAAAGGTTTTGGCGTGGATGCTCTGTTTCAAGGAGTAGCCCATTATAGTGTGATGTTGAACACTGCCAGCGTATACTGGCCGTTGAGAAACAACACGAATATTTCCAACTGGTATCTGAATGACAGAATCCGCTGGACGGAAGAAACGAAAGACATCGCAAATGTCCCCCGCCTGACTACGCTGGATAATGCCAATAACTTCAGAAACAGTACACAGTGGTTGGAGAACGGGAGCTATTTCAAACTTCGTAACCTGAATGTCTACTATAACCTTCCTTCCTCTTGGGCGAAGAAAGTGAAAATGGAGAAGATTCAGGTGTATGCGAGAGCTAACAATCTTTTTTCGCTCGATCATGTGAAGTATATGAACTGTGAAGATCTGAAAATCAATTATCCGGATATGACTTCTGTTTATTTCGGGTTGAATATTAACTTCTAAAATGTGAGATGACCATGAGAAAATATATCCTATTATATACAGGTTTGCTATTATCCGTATCGGGGTGTAGCTTGCTCGAATTGGACGAATCGACAGGCTTGGACAGGGAAGAGGCCTATTCCTACTTTAGCAATGTGAAAGGTTTGGCTACCTACGTTTATAGCCAGTTGCCCGGAGATCTCGGAGTGCTCGACGGGGCTTTGAGGGAGTCTGCAACGGATAATTCTGTTTATGTCTGGAGTGATAATAGTGTTCACGACTTTTATAACAATGCCTGGAGTCCCAACAATGCAGTCGATAATATGTGGTCGAAGTGCTATGGAGCTATCCGTTCCGTCAATTCATTTCTTGAAAACTATTCACAGGAAAAACTGGAGCGTTTCCGCTGGAACGACACGTATGAAGAAGACATTGCCAAAGCTACCATGTATCGTGAAGAATTACGGGTGTTGCGAGCTTTTTATCTGTTCGAACTGGCTAAACGATACGGTGATATTCCACTTTTGACACGTACGTATGCTTTGGATGAAATCAACGGCGTGGAAAAGACTTCTTTCAATGAAGTGATAAAATATATCTGTGACGAATGTAGTGACGCGGCCAAAACTCTGCCTGTCAGTCATCAGGACTTTTGGGCGGAGACGGGACGTGTGACCAAAGGTACAGCGTTGGCATTGAAATCCCGTGCTCTTCTTTATGCGGCGAGTTTGTTGCATAATCCCGCACAGGATGCCGATAAATGGAAAGCGGCTGCCGATGCGGCTTATGCTATCATAAAAGAGAACTGGTACAGTTTGCCGAAGACGAATGTAGATCCTCTGTATGACAAGAATGGTGGAAACGATGTATTGAAATCTCCGCAATTAATTTTTGAACGTAGAAATGGGGAAAGCTTTGATTTTGAAGCTAACAATTTGCCCATCAGTTATGAAAAGGGGAAAACAGGCAACGTGCCCACCCAGAACTTGGTGGATGCCTTCCAGATGACTAATGGAAAAGACTTTGACTGGGAACAGATTACACCGGGGCAGAATCCGTATGAAGGCAGAGACCCGAGATTCTATAAAACGGTGCTTTGCAATGGCGATACATGGATGAACTCGACCATCCAGTCTTATGAAGGAGGAAAAGACGGTGCCGGAACAACCGGAGCGACTACCACAGGTTATTATTTGAAGAAGTATATGAATGAGACTGTTTCTCTAGCTCCTTCCAATGAGAAAAAGAAACCGCACCATTTCATCATATTCCGTTATGCGGAAATTCTCCTGAACTATGCGGAAGCAATGGATGCCTGGAAAGACGCTGATTATACGGATAATGACCATCCGTTGTCTGCACGTGCGGCACTGAATCAGGTGCGTGCTGCTGCTGATATGCCTGTCATTACAACAAGCGGCGACGCGTTTACTGAAAGCGTCCGTCGTGAAAGACGAGTGGAACTTGCGTTCGAAGACCATAGGTTCTGGGATATCCGCCGTTGGAAAATCGGTGATAAAACCAAAGCTATTTATTGCATCAAGATCACTATGGAAAACGGCTTGCCTGTTTATAAGAAAGAATTGCTTGAAACACGTAACTGGGATGATAAGATGTACTTATATCCTATACCACAGACTGAATATTATAAGAATCCTAATTTAGGTCAAAATACAGGCTGGTAACTATGACTAAGCGAACCCTAAAAGTTTTTGTCTAACTTTTAGGGTTCATTTTTATGGGAAGAAGTCCTTTTCTATGTGTGGTCCCTTGTTCCAGTTTTATGCTGCAGGATCCGGGGCCTCACCGCTACCGCCTTCGTCCGGATTTTCCGGTTTATTTCCCCCTCCATTTCCGGAAGAGATGCCGCCGTTTCCTTCCGTCTTGTAGATACTTACATTATCCAGCATATCCTTAAATTTATATCCCGGAGTAAATACAATTTTCACTCGACGAACGGTATCGGCATCTACATCTTTTTCTTCATTCTGACTTTTACAGTTCATGCCCGGACGGAAACATCCGAAGTCACCTAATTGCACAGACAATCCTTTGTTGAGGTTCGTGTTCAACGCATCAATCAGTGCGTCAATCACGTGTTTCACTGCGCCTTCGGGAATCATACCGAACATGGATACTTCCTTGCATAAATCTCTGAAATTTACCGTATTGGTAATTACATTCTGTGCTACATACTTTTCAGTCTTTGTTTTGTCAAAGCCGAAAACTCTTTTCTTGACAACATACTTTAATGCCATAGTCTTTCTTCTTTTAATAGTTAGTTAATCTGTTTTATTGTTGTTTTGTGATCACGATGCAAAGATATGGTTTCCGAAATTCATGACCAAGCTGAAAAAGAATTGTGCGTTAATAAATTAGTTAATAAGTAGAATGCTGCTGTATTGGGGAATTTTATGTAAAAAAGATGGAACGGAAGGACTACTTTCACAAGTAATTTCTATATATACTGATAAGGGTTATGATTCTATAATACTTTTGGCTGAAATTTATCCCTTTTATCAATATAATGCTTACCTTTGCTAAAAACGTATTCTTATGGAACAGAAAGACAAATATATTCGTTTTGACTGGGCAATCAAGCGCCTTTTACGCAATAAGGCTAACTTTGGCGTGCTTGAAGGTTTCCTCACAGTATTATTAGGTGAGGAGATCCATATTCTTGAAATTTTAGAAAGTGAAGGTAATCAGCAACGGGAAGATGATAAATTTAATCGTGTTGATATTAAAGCCCGCAATAGTAAAGATGAAATAATTCTTGTCGAAGTTCAAAATACTCGTGAACTCTATTATCTGGAGCGAATCCTGTATGGAGTAGCTAAGACTATTACCGAACATATTGATCTGGGCGAAATCTACTCTAATGTGAAGAAAGTATATTCTATCAGTATTCTTTATTTCGACATTGGACAAGGAAGTGATTACCTTTATCATGGACAGAATACATTCTTAGGTGTACACACGGGCGATCATCTGAAAGTTACTACCAAAGAACAGGGAGCTATTGTTCGTAAGTTGCCTGCTGAAATCTTTCCAGAATATTTCCTTATCCGTGTGAATGAGTTTAATAAAGTAGCTGTTACTCCTCTGGAAGAATGGATCGAATATCTGAAGACAGGGTGCATACGTCCCGATACAAAGGCACCCGGACTTGAAGAGGCTCGTAAGAAACTGGTTTATTATAATATGGATAAGGCTGAAAAGCTGGCATACGATCGCCATATAGATGCGGTAATGATACAGAATGATGTGTTGAGTACTGCTAAATTAGAAGGGCATGAAGAAGGACACCAGCTTGGACTTGAAGAAGGACGACAACGAGGACTTGAGGAAGGCATTAAGGAAGGCATTGAAAAAGGTATTGAGCAAGGCATTGAGCGAGGCATTGAACGAGGTATAGAAAAAGGAATCGAAAAAGAAAAAACAATCACTGCCCGTAAGTTGAAATCTCTCAATCTCCCCGTTGATACTATTATACAGGTTACCGGTTTGTCGTCAGAAGAAATAGAGAAACTCTAATTGTTTTTTGCTATTTTCTTATTTAAGAACTCCTCTTTCTATAGAATATATAAAAATAATTCTGCACTGAACAATTGTTTTTTGTCCAGTGCAGAATTTTGGTCATTCCGCTAATGATTGTAATTTATTCTTCACTTTTCTTTGCGTAAACCACCAGTTTACCCGCTCCATAACGGATCAATAATCCACGTTCGATAAAGGTGTTTAACTCATTGATCGCCCGTTGTTTGTCATGTCCTGTCATTCGGCAATAATCTGCACGGGTCAGGCAGGGAAATTGTTGGAGATGTTTATTGATTAGCTTCAGACATTCTTCTTCACTGCGTCCTTTCCCGTGAGGGCGGGTGAACGATGCTCCGCGCTCCGGTCTCATTTGTTGGGCCACTTCTTTCTTGAACTGTTTGCCTGCCCTGAAATTGATATTTTTCAAGCTGATGGATTGTGCATGCACGTCTTTCTTTTTCATTACGGGAGGTCCTTGTAGAGATACGGAAAAATATCCGATGTCACCCAGTTCTACAATCCATCCGTTTGCAAGCAAATCTCGCAATTCATTTTGGAAAGACTGCATGGCACCTACCAGTAGGCTACGGCTTATTCCCGTGAATTTGTGAACACGATCCAGAAATTCTTCCTGATCGATCGTTCCGTTGAAAACAACACGGGGATGAAGCGGTTGTTCTTCGCCTTTCTTCTGAATGTCGGGCGTGTCGTAAAGGTCGTAATGTATACTCATAATCAGAATTGTTTTATATCGGCACTTTTATCTATCCGATTGCCTGCGCGGATTTGTTTCATTCGTTATTCTTACTTCGTTTGACTATAGTTTCCCTTTCGTATGATTATAGTTATACGAAAGGGAGACTATGGTTATCTTTGCGGAACACTATAGTGGAACGAAAAAAGATTAGGCAACAAAGGTAATCTCTTTAGGCAATAAAACTAATTATATTAGCAGGAAAAAAATAAAAACGTCGCAAATATTGTTTATTACCTTAAGTCACCCTTTCCTTTTTTAATAAATTAGCTAGAAAGTGTGGTATTTATTGAATAAGAACGCTTATTTTTGCAGCATGTTACAATTTGAGAATCAAAAGATAAAACAAATAGTTCGCAAGGTGCTTCCGGTAGTAACGCTGGGGGTGATGTTATATTCCTGCGCCAGTATTGGACGGCCGGACGGTGGACCATACGATGAGACGCCGCCCCGTTTCATCGGCAGCACTCCGGAGGCGGGGGCTTTGAATAATAAAAGGACTAAAGTCTCTTTGATGTTCGACGAGTTTATTAAGCTGGAGAAAGCGACCGAGAAAGTCGTTGTTTCCCCTCCCCAAATACAGCAACCGGAAATCAAGGCTTCCGGCAAGAGAATACAAGTCAACCTGCTCGACTCTCTGAAACCTAACACGACCTACACGATTGACTTCTCGGATGCAATTGTCGACAATAATGAAGGTAATCCGTTGGGTAACTTTGCATTTACGTTCTCTACCGGTACGGAAATCGATACGATGGAAGTAGCAGGTACGATGCTCGATGCCTCTAACCTGGAGCCTATTAAAGGTATGCTTGTCGGACTACATTCCAACCTGAACGATTCGGCTTTCAACAAATTGCCTTTCGACCGTGTGGCACGTACGGACAGCCGTGGGCGTTTCTCTATCCGGGGTATAGCTCCCGGCAAGTATCGTATCTACGGTTTGATGGATGCCGACCAGAACTTCACTTTTAATCAGAAGAGCGAGATGATCGCTTTCCATGACTCGTTGATTATCCCTCGTATGGAAGAACGTATCCGCATGGATACGGCTTGGGTGGATTCATTGACTTATGACACGATTGTTGAGAAGAAATATATGCATTATTTGCCGGATGATGTCATCCTCCGTGCCTTTAAGGAACTCAATTATTCGCAATACCTTATCAAGTCGGAAAGACTGGTTCCGCAGAAGTTTACGTTCTATTTTGCAGGTAAGGCAGATACTTTGCCTGTATTGAAAGGCTTGAACTTCGATGAAAAGGATGCTTTTGTTATCGAAAAGAATCAGCGGAACGACACCATCCATTATTGGGTAAAAGACTCCCTGCTCTTTAAGCAGGATACGCTGGCCATGAGCCTGACTTATCTTTATACGGATACATTGAATCAGTTAGTGCCCCGTACGGATACGCTCAACCTCGTTTCGAAGCAGAAATATAAGAAAGAGGAGCCGGATAAGGACAAAAAGAAAAAGAAGAAAAAGAAAGGTGAAGAGGATGAACCCGAACCGACAAAATTCTTGCCGGTAAATGTCGGTGCTCCTTCGTCAATGGATGTATATGGTTCTATCTCTTTGAGTTTTGAAGAACCGATAGCCAGTTTCGATACTGCGGCCATCCATCTACGGCAAAAGGTAGATACGCTCTGGAAAGATATACCATTCGACTTTGAACAGGACTCTGTGAATCTAAAGAGGTTCAATCTGTATTATGATTGGGAGCCGACACTGGAATATGAATTTTCGGTAGACTCGACTGCGTTCCATGGTATATACGGATTGTTTACAGACAAAATAAAACAAGGGTTCAAGGTGCGTAGTTTGGAAGAATATGCCAAAATCACGTTTGTGGTGACGGGAGCGGAACCTAATGCTTTCGTTGAACTGTTGGATGCGCAGGATAAAGTGGTACGCCGAAGAAGAGTAGAGGAAGGAGGTTATGCCGACTTTTATTACTTAAATCCCGGTAAGTACTCCGCCCGGTTGATTAACGACCGGAATGGAAACGGTGAATGGGATACCGGCAATTTTGAAAAAGGGGTGCAGCCCGAAGAGGTGTATTATTATAATCAGATTTTAGAGCCGAAAGCCAACTGGGATCTAGAACAAAGTTGGGATATTCATGCAGTTCCGCTGGATAAGCAAAAGCTGGATGAACTTAAAAAACAAAAACCAGATGAAGACAAGAAGAAAAAGGATCGGGAACGAAATAGTCAGAACCGCCGTCGTTAGCGTTCGACGCAATTTTATTATCGGATTAGTGGCCTTACTGATGGGAGCTTTCGCCCTCCCAGCCAGTGCTCAATGTGAAGCGAAGAATGATGCGTTTCAATCCGGCGAACACGTAATGTATGATTTATATTTTAACTGGAAGTTTGTCTGGGTGAAAGCCGGACTTGCCAGTCTGACGACGAATGCTACTACTTATCATTCACAACCTGCCTACCGGATTAACCTGCTTGCTTTGGGCAGTAAACGGGCGGATTTCTTTTTCAAGATGCGCGATACGCTGACTTGTGTGATCGGTGAAAAACTGGAACCGCGCTATTTCCGCAAAGGTGCCGAAGAGGGAAAACGTTACACGGTCGATGAGGCTTGGTTCTCTTATAAGGACGGTCTTTGCCTGGTAAATCAGAAGCGTACTTACCGGGATGGGGCGTTTAATGAATCTGAAGATAGTGATAGCCGCTGTATATACGATATGTTGAGCATTCTGGCGCAAGCGCGTTCTTACGACCCTGCAGATTATAAGGTGGGAGACAAAATTAAGTTCCCGATGGCTACGGGCCGTAAAGTGGAAGAGCAAACGCTTATCTACCGTGGGAAAGAAAATGTAAAAGCGGAGAATGGAGTTACTTACCGTTGCCTGATCTTCTCATTGGTAGAATATGATAAGAAAGGAAAAGAAAAGGAGGTGATAACTTTCTTCGTAACGGACGACTTGAACCATCTTCCTGTCCGCCTGGATTTATTCCTGAACTTCGGTTCGGCAAAAGCATTCCTGAATAATGTGACGGGTAACCGGCATCCGCTGACTTCTATCGTTAAATAGATATAGAGAAAAAACGAAGGCATATCAGAAGTAAATTGACCTGCCAACCTGTTATTTTTTAGACGCGGATAACGCGGATGACACGGATTTATTATCTTCTTATCCGTATCATCCGCGTTATCTGTGTCTAAAAGGTATACTTTTAAAAGTGTTGATGCACCTTCCTGTTTTTATTCCTGAACTTCGAAAGGCACTTTTTGATCCTTTCGGAATACGCTGGATTCAAAAGTTGCAATCAACTCTCCGTCTTGGTTTGTTATATCTACCTGATAGCAACCTGTGCTTCGGCCGATATAGCGTTCGCGTGCTTCGGCAAAGAGAGTGTCTCCGGGGCCGCTGGCACGCAGGAAAGTAATAGTGGACGAGAGAGAGAAAGCTAGTGTGCCGTGCGAGTTAGCAGCTGCGGCAAGCGCAAGGTCTGCCAGCGTAAAGATGGCTCCTCCTTGTGTGCGGGCACCTGCATTAAGATGTTCGGCTTTTATTTCTAACTTGGCTTTACTATACCCTTTTCTTACTTCCAGCAGAATTATACCTGCATTTTTGGCAAATATGTCATTCTTAAAGAATTCTTGTGGTGTCATGATGATTTATAATTTATGATTTATGGGGTGGATTCTGATTTATGAAAATGTCATTCAGGCATAAATCATAATTCATAAATCCAAAATCTTTTGCAAATGTACCAAAATAGTTCCTCATTTGGATTATTTGGGTCGGTCTATTCTCTTTAAATGCACTATTTTTGCAATCAAGAAAATTAATCACTTAATAAACAATCCATGTATTATGAAAACAATTCTTAGCGCATTAGGACTTTCCCTTTTGATCTTAACGAGTTGCGGTGGACAAAAAAAGGTTGAAGTAGACTTTCTTCAGGACAACATCGACAACGCAGTTGCACAAAACACGATTCAAACGGACATTATTGAAAAATCCGGTAAGATCCTGAATCCAAGAACTATCAACAAAGATGGTAGTATATCCTATATACCTATCGAAGACTGGTGTTCCGGCTTCTTTCCCGGCAGTATGTGGCTCACATATAATCTGACCGGAGATCAGAAATGGTTACCATTGGCCGAGAAATATACGGAAGCTCTTGATTCGGTAAAACATCTGAAATGGCATCATGACGTAGGGTTTATGATCGGTTGCAGTTATCTGAACGGATACCGTTTGGCGGACAAGAAAGAATATAAAGATGTAATTATTGAAACAGCTAAGTCACTTTCTACCCGTTTTCGCCCGAATGCAGGCGTTATCCAGTCATGGGATGCCGATAGAGGCTGGCAGGGAACGCGTGGATGGAAATGTCCGGTGATTATTGATAATATGATGAATCTCGAACTTTTGTTTGAGGCAACCGCTCTTTCAGGTGATTCTACTTTCTATAATATTGCAGTGAAACATGCCGATACGACAATAGCTCACCACTTCCGTCCGGACAATAGCTGCTACCATGTGGTAGATTACGATCCGGAGACAGGTGAAGTGCGTAAGAAACAAACTGCACAGGGATATGCGGATGAATCTTCTTGGGCTCGTGGACAAGCTTGGGCACTCTACGGATACACTACTTGCTATCGTTACACGAAAGACAAGAAATATCTCGACCAGGCACAAAAAGTATATAATTTTATATTTAATAATAAGAATATGCCAGAAGATCTCGTTCCTTACTGGGATTACGATGCTCCGAATATTCCGAACGAACCGCGTGATGCTTCTGCTGCCGCTTGTACAGCTTCTGCCCTTTACGAACTGGATGGTTACCTGCCGGATAATCACTACAAGGAAACCGCTGATAAGATTATGGAGAGTTTAGGGTCGCCTGCTTATCGTGCAAAGGTTGGAACAAATGGAAACTTTATCCTGATGCATTCAGTAGGTAGTATTCCTCACGGTCAGGAAATCGATGTCCCTCTGAACTATGCTGACTATTACTTCCTGGAAGGATTGATGCGTAAAAGAGATTTGGAAAAGAAATAAGGAATAAGAAATAATAAAAAATAATGAACGGTAAGCAGTGAACGATGAATACTCTACAGATTCTAACGTAACATGTTTACCGTTTATCATTCAGCATTGATTGTTTATTATTCCCCTCTCATTATTTATTACTAACCTGTTTAAATCATTTATCGTAAACTATCATGAACAAACCTATTAACCTTCTTGTAGGAGGCCTGACGCTGTTTGCCGCACAGGGTTGCAAGGCTCCGAAGCAAGTGCCCCAACAAGCAGAACATCCCAATATAATTTATGTATTCCCCGATCAATACCGTAATCAGGCGATGGGCTTTTGGAACCAGGACGGATTTCGGGATAAAGTAAATTTTAAAGGAGACCCCGTGCATACTCCTAATTTGGATGCGTTTGCGCGTGAATCGATGGTGCTGTCGTCTGCACAGAGTAACTGTCCGTTGAGTAGCCCTCATCGTGGAATGTTACTGACTGGTATGTACCCGAATAAAAGCGGTGTACCATTAAATTGTAACTCCTCACGTCCGATCAGTTCTTTACGCGAAGATGCGGAATGTATTGGTGATGTATTTAGTAAAGCAGGTTACGACTGTGCCTATTTCGGCAAACTTCATGCCGACTTCCCAACTCCGAACGATCCCGAACATCCGGGACAATATGTGGAAGAGAAACGTCCGGCATGGGATGCTTATACTCCGAAAGAACGTCGTCATGGTTTTAATTACTGGTATTCTTACGGTACATTTGATGAACATAAGAACCCGCATTATTGGGATACGGACGGCAAGAGGCATGATCCGAAAGAATGGTCGCCCCTGCATGAAGCAGGCAAGGTTGTTTCTTATCTGAAAAATGACGGTAACGTACGCGATACCAAGAAACCTTTCTTTATTATGGTAGGTATGAATCCTCCTCACAGCCCGTACCGTTCTTTGAATGACTGCGAGGAACAGGATTTCAATCTTTATAAAGACCAGCCTTTGGATAGTCTGTTGATTCGCCCGAATGTAGATTTGAAGATGAAGAAGGCAGCATCCGCCCGCTATTATTTCGCCTCTGTAACCGGTGTGGACCGTGCTTTCGGTCAGATTCTGGAAACATTGAAAGAGATGGGATTAGATAAGAATACAGTAGTCATCTTTGCTTCCGATCATGGTGAAACGATGTGCAGCCAGCGTACCGATGATCCGAAGAATTCCCCTTATTCCGAATCTATGAATATTCCGTTCCTGGTTCGTTTCCCCGGTAAGATTCAGCCGAGGGTGGATGATTTATTGCTTTCCGCTCCTGATATTATGCCTACGGTGCTTGGCCTGTGCGGGCTGGGTGATTCTATCCCGGCAGAAGTGCAGGGACGTAATTTTGCTCCTCTTTTCTTCGATGAAAAGGCGGAAATTGTTCGTCCTACCGGTGCGTTGTACATTCAGAATGTAGACGGTGATAAAGATGAAAATGGATTGGTGCAGACTTACTTCCCTTCTTCAAGAGGTATCAAGACGGCTCAATATACATTGGCTTTATATATCGACCGTGATACGAAGGAGTTGAAAAAAAGTCTTTTGTTCGATGATGTAAAAGATCCATATCAACTGCATAACTTGCCTTTGGAAGAAAATAAGGAGATTGTGGCACAACTTTGCGGTGAAATGGGAGCTATGCTAAAGGAGATTAATGATCCTTGGTATACGGAAAAGATTCTGTCGGATCGGATTCCTTATTAACGATTTATGTATTCTTATATAATCATTTAGGCACAGATCACGCGGATTCACGGTCTTTAGTGTTGTCATTGTTGCAAAGTAACCGCGTTCATCCGTGTAATCCGTGCCTAAAAAAGATAACAATTCAGTAATGAAAAGCAGTTGTTTTATAATATTATTCCTTTTGGGAATTATTCCTTCAGCTTTCGCCCAACTCATCGGATTTGAAGAGAAAGTGCCCGAAGCATTTACAGTTTCCGGAAAGGGAGAAGTGAAAATCTCTTCTCTTTTTTACAAAGAGGGTGAAAGTAGTCTGGAATGGGACTTTCAGCCCGGTTCTACGCTGGATGTTCAAATTGCTCCTTTATCGTTGAATACGAGAAACGAGAAGCAGTTCGGCATTACCTTGTGGATTTATAATGAGAAACCGCAGCAGGATTCTATTCGTTTTGAGTTTCTGAATAAGGAGGGAGAAGTCTCTTATTGGTTCTCTTATCGTTTGCAGGCAGCAGGTTGGCGGGCTTGCTGGATCTCTTTTGAGTATATGCAGGGAGACAAGAAAGATAAGAAGATTGTAGCCTATCGACTGGTTGCCCCGCAACGGAAGGGGCGTATCTTTCTTGACCGTCTGATTTTCCCGGAAAAGAAAATGAATCTTCGTACCACCCCCGATCAGCAGTTGCCTACTAATAATGGGCTGTCTAATCGTGACTTGTGGCATTGGTGCCTCGTGTGGAAATGGGAACAACAGTTGTATGATATCCCTCTGCCTTCTAAATTGACAAGTAAGCAAAAGAAAGAATTGAAGACTATTGAACAACGTTTGACAGATTTTCTGGAAATAAAGAAAGCACCCCAAGGAGCGATTAATGCTGCCTATAAGACATTTGAGAAGGCTGCAATTAGTCCGTCTATCGCCGGAACGGGATTTATAGGGACTCCTATTGTTGCCCCTGATGAACAGGACAAGAAGAAAGGGGAGATGTCGTGGAATGATATTGAAACAATGCTTTCCGGTTTTGCTTATGATGCTTATTATAATCAGAATGAAACGTCAAAGAAGAATTATTTTACCGTATTCGATTATGCTATTGACCAGGGATTTGCATACGGTAGCGGTATGGGGACTAATCACCATTATGGATATCAGGTACGTAAGATATATACGACTGCCTGGCTGATGCGTGATGCTATCTACAAACATCCTCATCGGGATGCTTATCTATCCACATTGCGTTTTTGGGCGGCTTTGCAGGAAACTCGTCAGCCGTGTTCTCCAACGCGTGATGAATTATTGGATTCTTGGCACACGCTATTGATGGCGAAATTTATCTCTGCTATGATGTTTCCCGATACAAGAGAACAGGCGCAGGCTTTGAGTGGTTTGTCGCGTTGGTTATCTACTTCTTTGCGTTATACTCCGGGAACGATTGGGGGCATAAAAATAGATGGTACGACTTTCCATCATGGCGGTTTTTATCCGGGATATACCACTGGAGTACTTGCGACTGTAGGAGAATATATTGCATTTACCAATGGTACAAGCTTTGAACTGACAGAAGATGCACGCAAACACATGAAATCAGCCTTTATTGCTATGCGCAATTATTGCAATCTTTATGAATGGGGCATCGGAATCAGTGGTCGTCATCCTTTTGGAGGGAAGATGGGAAGCGATGATATCGAAGCATTTGCCAATATCGCTTTATCCGGCGATTTGTCCGGTCAGGGAAATACGTTTGATCGCGGTCTGGCTGCCGACTATTTACGTCTGATACGCAATAGTGATACTCCGAATGCGCGTTTCTTCAAGAAGGAAGGTATTCAACCGGCACAGGCTCCACAGGGATTCTTCGTTTACAACTATGGTTCGGCAGGCATTTTCCGTCGTGCGGACTGGATGGTGACATTGAAAGGGTATACCACTGACGTATGGGGCTCTGAAATTTATACGAAAGATAACCGTTACGGACGTTATCAGAGTTATGGCTCCGTGCAGATTATGGGGAAAGGAAATCCCGTGTCACGTGCCGGAAGCGGTTTTGTGCAGGAGGGATGGGACTGGAACCGTTTGCCGGGCACAACTACCATTCATTTGCCTTTCAACTTGCTTGATAGCCCATTGAAAGGAACGACTATGGCACGCTCCAAAGAGAATTTCTCCGGAAGCAGTTCTTTAGATGGTAAAAATGGAATGTTCGCTATGAAATTGGCAGAACGGGATTATGAGAACTTCACACCAGACTTTGTGGCCCGTAAATCCGTTTTCTGTTTTGATAACCGGATGGTTTGCCTGGGAACAGGTATTGCGAACTCCAATGCGGATTATCCTACGGAAACAACTCTTTTCCAGACAAAATATAATGGTAAGGAGCCCAAGGTAGGAGAGGATAACTATTGGCTTCATGATGGTTATGACAATTATTATCATGTAGTGGACGGAACCGTTCGCTCACAGGTGGCAGAACAGGAATCACGGCACGAAAAGACGCGTGAAGTTACTAAGGGAAAATTCTCTTCTGCCTGGATAGAACATGGCAAGGCGCCGAAAGAGGGGACTTATGAATATATGGTATTGATACAGCCTTCTGCTTCCGATCTCGACGAACTGCGTAAAACTCCTGCATACGAGGTGTTGCAACGCGATCAGACTGCTCACGTTGTTTATGATAGAAAGACTGGTATCACGGCGTATGCCGCTTTTGAAGCTTATCAGCCTGCCGCTGATAAAATGGTCGTCGCTATTCCTGCGGAAACAATGGTGATGTATGCAAAAGAATCTGATAAGGGTATCCGTTTAAGCGTCTGTGATCCGAATCTGAATATAGAAGAGAAGACGTATACAACGAAAGAGCCCAGTCGTCCTATTACTAAGGAGATACGGCTTAAAGGGCATTGGACATTGACAAGCCCGATGGAAAATGTCCGGTTGGAACAGCAGGGAGATCAGACCGTACTGACGGTAACCTGTCAGCATGGACAGCCGGTTGAAATGCTCATGGAAAATAAATAATTAGTGAATAAGATAAGAGAAAACAAGAATTTAAAGAGAGGGTATTAGTTATCATGTTTCTATGAAAAAAGAGAAGACCGGTTCGTAGTGAGCCGGTCTTCTTTGTATTTACACGGTGCGTTGAGCACTTTCTTTTCTTGTTACTTATTCAGTCTCCATTCGAAACCGTCTTTAGTATCTTTGATTTCAAATCCGAGTGCTGTCAGGGTGTTGCGGATTTCGTCGGAAGTAGCCCAGTCTTTGTTGGCTTTCGCTTTCATACGTTGTTCCAGTAGCATATCTACTACCTTGCCGTAGGCTGCTTCACGACCATCAGAAGAGCCTTTTTCTTCTTTCAATCCCATGATGTCGAAACTGAATAGATGGAATGTTTCTTTCAACTCTTTCAGGTCTTCGGCGGATATGGTAGCATTGCCGGCAATGATATTGTTAATAATGCGGGCACCTTCGAAAAGCTGTGCGATGACAATCGGTGTATTCAAGTCGTCATTCATTGCTTCATAGCATTTAGCGCGCAGTTCTTTCACGTTGATTCCCTCTGAAGTTGCCGGTGCGGGAGTAATCTTATCCAATGCGTCAATGGCTTCCATCAGACGTTGCAGCCCTTTTTCGGATGCTTGCAGTGCTTCATTGCTAAAGTCTACCGTGCTGCGGTAATGAGCTTGCAGGATGAAGAAACGGATTGTCATTGGTGTGTAGGCTTGTGCCAGCAGCTTATGAGTACCGTTGAAGAATTCGTCCAAAGTGATGAAGTTGCCGAGTGATTTACCCATCTTGGTTCCGTTGATGGTAATCATGTTGTTGTGCATCCAGTAGTGAACCATGTCATCACCTTGTGAGGCTACCGATTGTGCGATTTCACATTCGTGGTGAGGGAAAATCAAGTCCATTCCTCCTCCGTGAATATCGAAGTGTTCGCCTAGGTATTTGCGTCCCATAGCGGTACATTCGGCGTGCCATCCGGGGAAACCGTCGCTCCATGGAGACGGCCAGCGCATGATATGTTCAGGTTGTGCCTTTTTCCAAAGGGCGAAATCGGCGGGATTTCGTTTTTCGCTTTGTCCGTCGAGGTCACGGGTGGTATTCAATACGTCGTCCAGATTACGTCCGGAAAGTTTTCCGTAATGGTGATCTTTGTTGTATTTGGCTACATCGAAATAAACGGAGCCTTCGCTTTCATAGGCGTATCCGGCATCCAAAATCTTCTGTACCAGTTGGATTTGTTCAATGATATGTCCTGAAGCATGTGGTTCGATGCTCGGAGAAAGTACATTCAGTGCTTCCATTGCTTTATGATAGCGGTTCAGGAAATATTGAACAACCTCCATTGGTTCCAACTCTTCCAGACGTGCTTTCTTGGCAATCTTGTCTTCTCCGTCATCGGCATCATGTTCCAGATGACCTACATCGGTAATATTTCGTACGTAGCGTACTTTATATCCTAGGTGGGTGAGATAGCGGAATAACACATCGAAGGTTATAGACGGGCGGGCGTGTCCTAAATGGGCATCTCCGTAAACAGTCGGTCCGCACACATACATGCCTACATGAGGTGCATGAAGCGGTACGAACAACTCTTTCTTTCTATCTAAGGTGTTGTAAATGGTAAGTTGATGTTCCATAACATTTTATATTTGTTTTATTGGAACTGCAAAGTTAGTATAAAATCTGAATATGCGCTCTATCTTTGATGAGTTGATTTTAGCTCTTGAGCTGTTTTACTGGTAATATTATTAGTTTCCCGGTATGAAACTAAAAGTTTCACACCGAGGAACCAATGGTTTCATTACGGGAAACCAAAGGTTTCTCACCGAGAAACTAAAATTTTGTCGGCATGAAAGTAAATGTTTGGTTATTGTTGACTGTAAAACTTATCAATAGCTTCTGCTACACCGTCTTCTTCGTTGCTTAGAGTGATGTAATTTGCTGCTTTTTTTACAGGTTCTTGTGCATTTCCCATAGCAATTCCCAGTCCTGCAAACTTAATCATGGATAAGTCATTATAGCCATCTCCCATTGCTATGACTTCTTCTCGTGCTACTCCTATTTCTTTCAATAAGACAGCAAGAGAAAGAGCTTTGTCAATTCCTTGCGGAACTAATTCGAGGAAATAGGGTTCTGAACGGAAAACGTTAATATGTCCTTGTAGCCGGAGACTAAGTTCTGCTTCAAGCGGAATGAGTTTATCTGCGTCTCCTACGATGAGGCATTTGGCTACAGGAAGCGTGATCTCTGTGAGGAAGTCGTTTGTTTCCCGTACTGCCATTTTATTGAGAAAGGCCTCTTTCTGTACGTATGGGTCTTGAGAGTTTTCTGTTATTATATCTGCTCCGTCATAGGTTAATATACTTAGTTGGTGGGTACGGGCACATTCATAGAGCATCGGAACAACTTCATTAGGTAACACATTTTCATATACCATCTCTTTTGTTTCCCAATTGATAATTTCACCTCCGTTATAGGAGAGGATGAAACCTCCGAATTCATTCATCCGTAATTCGTTGGCTAATGGTACAATACCATAAGTAGGTCGTCCGGAAGCTAATACGAGTCGTATTCCTTGCTCTTGTATACGTATTAGAGTTTCCCTGTTGCGGGGAGTGATTTCTTTTTTAGAATTGGTGAGTGTGCCGTCAAGGTCGAGCACGATAAGTTTGTATTTCATGTAGCGTTGTTTTGGGTGCAAAGATAGATTAAAATAGTTTTTCCGCAAGGTGGTGGGGGAAAAGATGTGGCTTTAGCTAAGCCAGCCATCGTTTGTTCAACTTGGCAGATGTTTTTGTAAAGTATTGAATATTAATAAAGGAGCTTCAGATCTGAGTCGTCGTGCTGTCATGCATCAGATGCAGGGACTTTCTTTTTGAACCAGACTCGTATTTTTCGGATGTAGTAGCTTCTCCTGTTTCTGATTTCTTGATTGATGATATGACATTTAGATAAATAAAAGCCGCATAACTTTCGTTATGCGGCTTTTATTATTAAACTGGTAAAAGAGTTTTATTCAATTGTTGCTCCATAACCAGCTACATCGCTAGCTAATGTAAATATACCATTTACATAATCATATTGAGTAATAGGAGCTGTTGCGTGCTTGGTTATGTTATTACCGCTTGTTGGTTCTTTAACTAAAGAACTTGTATGATAATAATTCCAATTTTTGGTTAAGCCATATACGATATTGTCGGTTACATCTATTTGAGGTGTGCAACTTTCTAAGAAAGAATAATAGTAGGAGCCGAATTCTGCTTCCGGACTTACGTCAAAGATATTCTTGCTTATAGTCAATGATGTTCCTTTTTGATATCTGAAGAATATATTGCTACCTATCATGTTGACAAAAGTATTATTTATAATTTCGGCAGAAAGTACACCATCTGATAAAGGTATATTACCAGTAGCCCAGTTTAATATTTGCACGCCTTCTTGAGGTGTCTGGCTATACACTATATTGTTCTTGAAGTTGAAAGTTTTATAATCTCCTAAATTGAAGCCTTTATATATATTTATCAAGGCAATTTTGATAGCATTAACTTCAATACGAGTGTCTTGAACAGAGATGTTGTCTATACCAAAGTAAGTCTTTTGTGCTGCATCGTAATAAATTGGTTTCAAGACATTCGCAATCAGACAGTTGTCAATGCAGATGTCAGTAAAGTCTCCCTTGCTGATAACGCCTGCATTATTTATAAAATAACCAGCATTGCTACCTCCATTGAGATCACTTAAATCTATTTTTATATTCTTAAAAAGTAGCTTTCCTTTGCATGATTTCCAGCAATTAATAGGACGAAGTGTTACTTGCTCGTCATCATATCGACCGATGATAATAACATCATTGCTGATTGATTTTACTCCGGTTGTGGTAAAATTGTGTGCTGTACCTGTGAGGAACAGTATAACAGGTTTACTCATTGTAGCACTAAAGTAAGTGTCAAGTGCCACATCGGCATCTGTTGCATCCAATATTTGTATGTCAGCATCTGAATAAATTTGGTTGTTGATGGTGATGCCGCCGATAGTAATGTCTTTACCATGAGCAAAATCGGCTTTATAATCCGTACGATTCTTAATACTAACCTGAATCTTTGCAATCATAGCATACTTTCCACTTGTTGCCAATATCGCAATATCAGTACTGTTATCAGCTGTTGCACGAGTCATCATCTTTGCGCTTGATGCAGGGGCAGTAACAATCAATACATTTTCTTTTCCAGCTTCCTTAGAGAATTTAGCACTCCATCCTTCTGGAGCAGTAATCATTGTATTTTCTACTCCTCTCATGGTCATGGTAAATTCTTTCGTTTCACCTGCAGAAAACTCTTGTATTTGTTCTAAATCTTCAGCCGCAAAACTACATTCAAAGTCGCTGATGATAGGGATACGTATGGTTGGAGCATCCTCACCCGCAAGTACTAAGACCAGTTCGTTGTTTTCTACTGTTACACTCTTGAAGTTTTTGTCTTCTGCCGGAGCGGAACCGTCACCAGTTGCGCTGACTTTGTCAGTAGTTCCTTCTTTGTATATATATTCATAGTTTTTTCCTTCATCATAGCTAACCTGCCAGTAGCCTTCACTATCTACATTAAATGTAGGAGTCTTGCCACTCTCTCCATTAGCTTTCACAGGTTGTCCGTTTACAGTCAGACGCTCCGGAGTTTCATTTTTGTTGTAAAGAACAGTCCAGTAGCCTTCTGAATCGATACCGATAATAGGGCATAACAGGTTATTATCGTTTTTCATATATAGATTTACTGTCTTTCCATTGCTCAAAGTGAGTGTGTAAGAATCAGACTTTTCCTCTATATTAGTAATAAATGTTCCTTCATTATAAAGTTCGCGAAGAGCTTCTGTGTTACTATTTATATCACGTACTTGTGTCTCGAGTGCGGTAACGCGCTTTTTCAGTGCGTCTACATCATCTTCCAAATCGTCAATGTTGGTACATGCTACCAGGCATACAGCCAATAACATGAACATACTCCATACTTTTTTCATGATTATATTGTTTTAAAGTTATTATTTTAAAGAGGATAGCCAGGAAGGAACATATCCCAAACGTTTACGTAATTGAGCCTCATAGAGTGAATATGGTTCCACAGCAGTTCCGTTACTTTCGAGTCGCTTCATTTGAGTAGCATCAAAATCTAAAGGACTTCCGTGGAAACCGACAATGATAGGAGGCATAAATTTCCACCAAAAGCCGTTACTATCCCACCAGGTAAATTTACCTTCTGTATCGATGTCCTGATCTGTTTGTACATTTGTTGCATAGAAATTCCATATTGTCAGATTCTCCATGTGATTTGGCATTTGAGCAGAGTCTCCTCCTTGTCTCCAATGCATGAAACCGCCAGTACAGCAGTCAATTAATGTTGCACGTGGCTGTGTGGCATGTGATTCAAAGCAAGAATCATCTCCCCATTTCACATTCCATATTACAGCACCCATGCTTTGCTTTGAAACACCGCAAGCGTGATATTGACCAACGTTTGTTTTATATTCCATCAATGTGCTTTCACCTTCTCCTTTTCTAAGTGTGTAGCCATTGCTGCTTTCAGTTACTTTTCCAATAAAGATACGGGAAGAAGCTTGCGAGCGGATAGAAGCATGTCCACGATTACCACCAATAGTGATGTCATAAGCAGAACAATTGGCAGAACTTGTGATTGACATGGCTTCACTAACACTTTCAAAATTAACCCGGCGCATCCATGAATTGGTCAGACGTACAAAATCGATAAGCTTAAAACCACCGTCATCTATGTCAGAGCCGTGATGAATAAACTTCTCTTTGGCATGTCCTTTAAATGTAAGGTCTTCTACGCCAACATTGGCATAATTGGCGAATTTATGTACATTCCATCCCCAATCTTTATTAATAGCATGCATGATGGGTTCTTTAAAGGTAATACTGTTACCACTAATCTTTTCAATCTGATGGTATTCGAATATTTGAATACCATTTGTTTTGATATTGGGAGTAATGCCTTGTTGTACCTTAATATCTTGCCATTGATAAGGCGATAGTTCGGAATTAATAACATCATTATCCGTGTTTCCCAACTTGGGGGTTCCCAGTACGAGACATACCCAACTGCCCGCACTTACTCCTGTTAAACTGGCCGTTATGGTTTTGCTGCCTATGGGAGCGTCTTCAGTGATAGCACCAATTGATTCTCCTAATCCTGTATTATGTTTGAACTCCATCATAACAGGAGCATTCCACATTTCCTCAGTAGGTTTGGGAGAATTATTTGCAGCAGTCATTTCGAGTGTTGTTTTGTTTCTTCCGGCTCCTTTTAAAACAATATCACTCATCGATATACGAATCCTGCGATCCTTAGAATCCTCATCTTGTAGAATATAATTCCCTTCTGGGAAGTAGATAATAGCTTTAGCGTTTTCCTTAATATATCGATCTGTCATATTATTGAGATCTTCTTGCTTTGTTTCTCTTGCTATTTCTTCCAGTACCTTCATGAAAGCTGCTCTGTCAGATTTGCCGTCGTTGGGGATAGCCCCATATTGGGGATCTGTAACATCGTATACTTTATATCCTTGTGCTATTAATGTTTCTATTTCAGGAGGAGCTATTTCACCATGTTTATATCCGGCGTATGAAAAGTCCAATAATACATTTTGTTGATCTGCGTTTACAAATTGTTGCCAGGCTTTTGCTCCGGTTTCATTGGAAAGTTGTTTCACTTCAATAGAAACAATACGGATATAATTCTTTGATGAAGTAAGTACAATCTTAATTGTTTCTTCTACGTCTTTTACAACAGTTGCTTGTGGTGTGATAGTTAATAAGTTCTCGGATAAAAGAACATCCCATCCTTTAGGAGCTTGTATTGCAGCTTGTTGCACGTCATTCTGTTCTACTTTATACTCTTTATGGCTTTCATTGGGGGCAAAAACTTGCACAGCTTGTTCACTTTCAGCGTCATTGAGACCATAAATGATCAGTCCGAAGCTGTCGTCTACTGGGAAAGTATATGTTTTTTCACCATCAGCCAGGGTGAATGAGAAAGTATGGTTTGCTTCATTATATTCTACCTTGCTGAATATGCTGGTTCCTCCCTGACTTCCACCTTCGGCCTTAGTTCCTAAGCTTGTATATGTTTGTCCATTATCGTAGCTCACTTGCCAATATCCACTGGAAGATACGCTGATTAATGGAGTTGCCACCACATTGCCTTCTCCATCACGGGGCCAGGCTGATATTTTCTCTCCATCGGCTCCTGGCAGATATTTGAAATCTGTATCATTACTTGTTTTATATATCCAGTAGCCTTCTTCGTCTACGGAAAATTCAGGGACAGACGCTTGTACTGCTTCACTCTCCATGACTTTAATGCTTGTTCCGTCACTAAGTTCCAGCAAATATCCTAAGCCATCTTTAGTCGGAGTAATTCCGATAATGATTTTGTTTTTTTGCATAAGGGCTTGCAGACTGGCAAATGAAGTATTCAGTCCTTCCGTTGCTTTTTCCAAAGCAGCGACACGGTCTTTCAGAGAATTGATGTCTGCTTCCAGGTCGTCTGTTTTTTGGCATGATTGCATGATTGCCAACATGCTGCAAATACCAAATAGTAATAGGTAGGTAATGCTCCTGTTTTTCATACATTTATTATTTCGGGTTATTTATAATTTTCACAGTGGCAAAGATAACCGGATAAAATAAGAGTATATGGATAAAAAAATTCAGGAATACGATGAAATAATACATTTTACACACCTCTGTGATAGATTGAGGCTTTATGTATTATTAGAGCAGGTCTACCCATTGCTCATTGCTTAATATAGGCAATGACTCACTGTCGGCAACAAATGTTTCCGCCAGTTTTCGTTTCTCATCTTGCAGATGCAGAATCTTTTCCTCAATGCTGTTTTGTGTAATGAAGCGATAGGCAATCACCTGTTTGTCTTGACCGATACGATGGGCACGGGCGATGGCTTGCGATTCGGCGGCAGGATTCCACCAGGGATCTATGATAAATACATAGTCGGCTTGTGTAAGATTGAGTCCCACACCCCCTGCTTTTAGTGAAATAAGGAATGCCTGAACATCTTTTTGCTCGGTGAAATGGGCGATTTCGGAAGGCCGGTTGTTGGTTGCTCCTGTTAATAGGGCATATTTCCAGCCTCGTTCTCGGAAAGCTTCAGCCAAGACCTCCAGATGTTTGACGAATGAAGAGAAAATTAGGACTTTGTGTCCTTCGCTTTGTAATGTAGCGAATGTTTCGATTATCTGTGCGGTTTTTCCGGATGTTCCGGTATAATCAGGAAGAATGAGTTGCGGATGACAAGAGAGTTGTCGTAAACGCAAAATGCCATTTAGTACACTAAATGAATGGAGCCTGTTCGTACTTTGAGGGTGCTGGAGAAGTATGTTTCGCAGGCTGTTTTTCTCCTGTTCGTAACACGTGTTCTGCTCTTCAGTCATGTCGCAGTAGATTGTTTCTTCCGTAAGTTCAGGAAGTTCCGGAGCTACCTCTTTCTTGCTTCTGCGGAGGATGAATGGGGCAGTCAGTTGTTGCAACTGCACTCGTACGCGTTCGTTTCCCTGGCGAATCGGCATTATGAACTGCTTTTGGAAAGCACTTTCCGTGCCCAGTAAGTCCGGTTGTATAAAATGAAATTGAGCCCACAGGTCCTTTAATGAGTTTTCGATAGGAGTACCTGTCAGTGCGAGTCGGTGTTTGCTTTGCAGTTGAATTGCCGACCGGAAGGTGAGCGATTCGCTATTCTTGATATTCTGGCTTTCATCGAGCACAACGTATTCGAAACGGTAGGAAGAGAGTATATCAATGTTATTTCTCATCATGCCATACGTAGTAAAGATCAAGTGAAAATGACCGAAGAATTTTTCCGGACGTTTCTTGTCTATAGCCACGGTGTTGTTGTATTCCATCATTGAGAGCCCTGTAAAGCGCTTGGCTTCCCGTCGCCAGTTGTGAAGTAGCGATGTGGGGACTACAATTAGGGTAGCGGGTTGTTTGGGAGCGGATGGCTTATATATGTACTGTAGCAGGGTAAGAGTCTGAAGAGTCTTCCCGAGTCCCATGTCATCTGCCAGGCATCCGCCAAATCCTTGTTTATGGAGGTGTACCATCCACGAGAATCCTTTCTGCTGATAGGGGCGTAACGTTGCTTTAAGCGTTCTTGGTACGGCAACGTTATGTATTTGCTGCTTCGCGGGGAATTTTTTCACTCCATCCTCACCCAAAGCTGTCTGTACGGCACCTATAAATGCATGTTTCAACCGAATTCCTTTTTCTGTTTGTACTCCCATCTCCAGTAAGTTCGCATATTTGCTGAACCACTCTTCAGGCAGGAGAATCATACGCCCGTCAGGTAGCAGATATTCCCGCTTTTCTTCGAGGATATGTTTGCGGAAACGTGAAAAAGGAATGCGCAGATTACCGATAACAACAGTGATGTGCAGTTCGAACCAGTCAACCTCATCGTCGCAGCTTTGCTCGATGCGTATCTCATCCAGACAATATAATGCATTCCCTACATTACTGGTAAGGTGAAAGGATTGCTGCAACATCTCCCGATGATTGTTGATCCATTCGACAATTGTCTTTTCCGGAGCTTTGGCGGATAGTTGGAAGTGTGTGGCATTGAGTTGTTGCAGACCGGCATTCGTTAAGAGTTGGACTGCTTGTTCTTCCACTGTAATATTACGCGGGAAAAAGCCGATTTCACGGGATGTTTTCCGATAAATGATTTTCTTCATTTCATTAGCACTATCTGGTGCAAATGTCTGGTCTCCATAGCGGAAGACAAGTTGCAATGCTTGTCCGTTGTATGTGGCATCTTCGAATGAGAGAACAGCTTCACAGGCACATTCTTCTTCAGTAATATTCAAACCGTGAGTCTCGATATCGTGATAACGTGCAATTGGAATAACGATGTTGTCTATGTATTTCTCAATCTGCAAAGCGTCTACGCTAATCGATCTTTTCTTTGTGAAAGGTAAGATACGTGCGCTTTCAATGTGCGGAAAGAAATATAACTCCATTCCCAATAATAGAGTGGCCGGCGAGGAGGTCAGTACAACTACCGGTTTTAACTCACTCAAAGAGAACGGTTGCCCTTCATAATAACACTGCAACTGATAACGGAACGTTTTACTGTCAACATGAAACGTTACGCGAATTTCTACGTCGTGAGGGTTGATATGATAAATATGATGGGCGTATAAGATTTTGCTACCGGCTTGTTTCTGATAAAAAGGCAGTCCATTTTCCCGTATCAACGCCAGCATCTCCAACAGCTTCTTTTCGATGAACGGGCGAATATTATTTTTAATTCGTTCCGGATCTTCGGATAGCTTATGTAGAAAGCGTGATACTGTTTTTTCACGGGAGTAGAGGCCCATCAGATACTTTTCTGTATAGTATGAAGCGATATCGATAGCTTGTCTTTCCGCTTCGCTCATTATGCTCATAGCTTCCGGAGAGGCGTGAAACGCTTGCTCCACTAATTGCAAGGTGCCATCGTTCAGCCTTTCCGCAATATACGGAATCAGTAATATGCCGAGTATCGGATGCTCTGTGAAAACGATTATAACTTGTCCGTTAGTTGGTCTCTCTTTCATTCTCTTTTAGGCTTTAACTGACAAAGATACGGGAAAATACTTAATTTTGCAGCATGATAGAGGAAAACAAACGCGTATTGCTTGGAATGAGTGGCGGTACAGATAGCTCTGTTGCTGCTATGCGATTGCTGGAAGCCGGTTATGAAGTAATCGGGGTAACCTTCCGTTTTTATGAATTGAATGGTTCGACAGAATACTTGGAAGATGCCCGTAATTTGGCAGAACGTTTAGGAATACGGCATATAACATACGATGCCCGTGAAATATTTGCCCGGCAGATTATTGAATATTTTGTGCAGGAATACCTGGCAGGACGTACTCCGGTCCCCTGTACCTTGTGCAATAATTATCTGAAATGGCCTTTGCTTGCTAAGATTGCCGATGAAATGGGAATTTTTTATATTGCTACCGGACACTATGCGCAGAATATACAACTAAATGAAACCTTTTATATAACGTACGCCGCCGATTCGGATAAGGATCAAACCTTCTTCTTATGGGGATTGAAACAGGATATTCTTAATAGGATGCTGTTGCCGATGGGCGATATTACGAAAGCTGAAGCCCGTGCCTGGGCTGCTGAACATGGTTTTCGAAAGGTGGCAACCAAAAAGGATAGTATTGGTGTCTGTTTTTGCCCGATGGACTATCGGACCTTTTTAAAAGACTGGTTGGTCAGAAATGGTCAGATGTCGGTCAGTAATAGTGAGGCATCAATCAACAATAGTCAGACATCGGGCAGCGATAAACAGACCTGGTCTGACAGAATCAGAAGAGGAAGATTTGTCGATGAAAAGGGAAATTTTATTGCCTGGCATGAAGGCTATCCCTTTTATACTATTGGGCAGAGACGCGGTTTGGGCATTCATCTGAATCGTCCTGTATTTGTGAAAGAGATTGATCCTGAAAAGAATGAAGTGATGTTGGCTTCTCTTTCATCGTTGGAAAAAACAGAAATGTGGTTGAAAGATTGGAATCTTGTAAATCAGGAGCGTACTTTAGGACGCTCTGACATAATTGTGAAGATACGCTATCGCAAGCAGGAAAACTATGGCACGATTACCGTCACATCGGATCATTTACTGCACGTGCAGCTCCATGAACCATTAACAGCCATTGCTCCCGGGCAGGCTGCTGCATTCTATGGAGACGGATTGCTACTAGGAGGAGGAATCATAGTCAACGCCCGGTAATCTTATATATTGGGAAGATGAACGCTCTGACGCAAGTTTTTTAAAACAAAACTTAGCTTGCTAATCGACATAACTAAGGCACGGATTACACGAATAAACAAGGAAAGAGAATAAACTTATCCATGTAATTCGTGTAATCCGTGCCTGAAAGAAATCGGAGAGTTGTTTTGACGCTCTCTCCTTATACAAGTAACCTCTGTAATGGAAAAAAACTTGTAGTGGTTATGTTTTGGTTTTTGGTTATTCTTCCGGATGAGCGCTATTATTCAGCACCAGCATTGCTTCTATATATTCGCGTGTATTGCTTAATCTGGGTACTTTGTGTTGTCCTCCCAGTTTTCCTTTCTGTGCCAGCCAGTCATGGAACAATCCCTGACGGGCAACGATCACTTCCAATGGTTGCAAAGCAATATCTTTCCATCGTTTGGCCTCATAGTCAGAGTTAACCTCTTTCAGCGTAGCGTCAAGTATTGCGGCGAACTTTTCTACGGAATCCGGCATTTTGGCAAATTCTATCAGCCACTGGTGCCTGCATTTTGCGTTCTCATCCATAAACACCGGCGCCGCAGAGTATTCGCAAATTTGTGCTCCGGTTTCGGCGCAAGCCTTTGCCAAGCCTTTTTCAGCATTATCGACAATCAGCTCTTCACCAAATGCATTGATGAAATGCTTCGTTCTTCCCGTGATGACAAACTTATAGGGATTTTTGCTGGTAAACTTCACTGTATCACCAATCATGTATCTCCACAAACCACAGGAAGTAGAAATAACCATTGCATAGTTCTTGTTGAGCTCGACTTCTTCAAGACAATAAGCCCGTGGATTTTCTTTTCCCACTTCCTCCAATGGAACAAATTCGTAGAAAATTCCATAGTCGATCATTAATAACATGGCAGGATCGGAAAGGTCGTTCTGGGTTCCGAAATATCCTTCCGAAGCATTGTAGGTCTCTACATAATGCATTTTAGGTGTTGTAATCACCTGTTTATATTGCTCACGATACGGTGTGAAAGCCACTCCACCGTGGAAGAAGACTTCCAGATTGGGCCATACTTCTTCTAGTGCCTGCTTTCCTGTCTTTTCAAGAACACGTTTGATAAGTACCAACATCCACGACGGTACACCGGACAGACTTGTCACATTTACCGGAATAGTGCTGTTGGCGATTGCTTCTATCTTGGTTTCCCATTCGCTCATCAACGCAATTTTCTTGCTTGGTACACGAATGAAATTGATAAGCGGATTTACGTTTTGAATCAGAATAGCGGATAAATCTCCTACTAAACTATGATTGGAATTGAGGTTCGGGCTATGGCTTCCTCCTAGAATCAGTCCCTTGCCGGAGAAGAAATGGCTATCCGGATTGATGCGGAAATAAAGAGCTGCCGCGTCTTTTCCTCCTCTGTAATGAATATCTTCCAGCGCTTCCTTGCTGACGGGAAGGAATTTACTTTTATCATTAGTCGTTCCGGAGGATTTTGCAAACCAGCGTATCTCCGATGGCCAAAGCAGATTCTGTTCCCCAGCTCGCAAACGTTCTACATAAGGCTTAATTTCTTCGTATGTCTGGATAGGAACACGTTTACGGAAATCTTCATAGTTACGGATAGAGGAATAATCGTACTTTCTTCCCCATTCTGTTTGAGCGGCCTGGCGTGTTAAGCGGCTTAACACACGATGCTGTATCTCACTAGCCTGACTAGCATATAGGTCTATCTGTTTTAAACGGGAATCGAAAGTCTTACTAATAATTTTTGTAATATTCATTTCTGCTTTAACATAATAATGTTTAGTCGTGCAAAAGTAACTTATTTATCTTTTTTTTCTATCTTTACGACGGAAATAATCGTTAAAAATAGACGACTTTCATATAAATCCCGAGTTTTAGACTAAAAAATGCGACAATGAGAATTGGAATCTTAACATCCGGCGGGGACTGTCCCGGTATTAATGCCACGATTCGTGGCGTGTGCAAAACTGCCATCAATTATTACGGGATGGAAGTAGTAGGTATTCACAGCGGTTTTCAGGGCTTGCTGACTAAAGATGTCGAATCTATTACAGACAAGTCGCTCTCCGGTTTGCTCAATCTGGGTGGAACGATGTTAGGAACATCTCGTGAGAAGCCTTTCAAAAAAGGAGGCGTTGTCTCTGATGTTGACAAACCGTCTTTAATCCTTCAGAATATCCGGGAAATGGAACTCGACTGTGTCGTTTGTATCGGCGGAAATGGAACACAGAAGACTGCGGCGAAGTTTGCTGCGATGGGAGTGAATATCGTATCTGTTCCTAAAACCATTGATAATGATATTTGGGGTACAGATATTTCTTTCGGTTTCGACTCGGCAGTAAGTATTGCTACCGATGCCATCGACCGTTTACATTCCACCGCAAGTTCTCACAAAAGGGTGATGGTGATTGAAGTGATGGGGCACAAGGCGGGTTGGATTGCCTTGTATTCCGGTATGGCAGGAGGAGGGGATGTGATTCTTCTCCCTGAAATTGCTTATGACATTAAAAATATTGGTAATACGATTCTGGAAAGACTGAAAAAGGGCAAGCCTTATTCTATTGTAGTGGTAGCAGAAGGTATTAGGACAGACGGACGCAAACGGGCTGCTGAATATATTGCGCAGGAGATTGAATATGAAACTGGTATAGAAACTCGCGAAACAGTTCTGGGCTATATTCAGCGTGGTGGTTCGCCTACTCCTTTCGACCGCAATCTTTCTACCCGTATGGGCGGCCACGCGACAGAATTGATCGCCAAGGGTGAATTCGGGCGTATGGTAGCTTTAAAAGGGGACGATATTGCATCTATCCCTCTTGAAGAAGTTGCAGGAAAACTGAAATTAGTTACTGAAGATCACGATTTGGTGATTCAGGGGCGTCGCATGGGGATTTGCTTTGGCTAGTCTTCTCGGCTTCCATAGTAGGTTGTGCCGTAGAAATTTCATTATCGGAGGTGTTTTCTTCTAAAACATTCTCCGGTTTTGTCTCGGGAATTACATTCAGTTCGGCTTCAAGTTCATTCTCAAATTCATTCTCAAGTTCAGTTGCCAATTCAGTTTCAGAGTTAGTTGCAAGTTCAACCTCCGGTTCTGTTGTAGTTGTTGAATGTTGTGCTTTGATCTCTTCGACAGTTGACATAAATACGGGTTCCTTTACTTTCTTTATAGCCATTTGGGCAGCATTCTGTTGAGACTCTTTCTTGGAATATCCCGTACCTGTTCCTGCCGGAAGTCCTTCAATGCGTACTTCGGTTTGGAAGACAGGGTTGCTGTCGTGATCGAGAAATTGCTCGATTAACTCAAAGGAAACCTCCATCTTATTTTTTTGGCTCCACTCAATAAGTTTGGATTTGAAGTTAACCTCTTTTCGGGATATTTTATCCAGGTCGATATAACGGTTGATGATCCGTTGCTCCATAAACTGTTTGCAGCGTTCATACCCCTGATCCAGATAAATAGCTCCGATAAATGCCTCAAAAGCATTTCCGTACATATAACTGTTGTGAGAAGAAGAGCGGGTGGAATACTTTATGAGTTTATCCAAGCCGATTTCAACGGCCAACTTATTCAAAGTCTCCCGTTGTACGATTTTAGAACGTGTGTTGGTCAGGAAACCTTCTCGTTTCCCTTCAAAACGTTTATAGACAATATCTCCTACGATGGCGTCGAGGATGGCGTCACCTAAAAACTCCAGCCGTTCATTGTTGAGGGGACGTCCCTTGTCGGAGCGGACAGAAGTTGATTTGTGCAGGAGAGCCTGCTCATAAAGTTGGATATTGCGCGGGTAGAACCCGAGTATCCGGTAAAAACAAAGATAAGACTCTCTATCCTTGCGGAACAAGAGCCTTATCTTATCTATTTCGTTACGTAACACGATATTACTCTGCGTATTTCTTGAAGATAACGCACGCATTGTGACCACCAAATCCAAATGTATTGGACAAGGCAACATTAACTTCGCGTTTCTGTGCTTTATTGAACGTGAAATTAAGGTTATAGTCGATATTCTCGTCGTTGTCACCTTCTTCGTGGTTGATAGTCGGAGGAACAATGCCGTTCTTGATAGCAAGGATACTTGCAATAGATTCTACCGCACCGGCAGCTCCCAGCAAGTGACCTGTCATAGATTTTGTTGAACTGATGTTCAACTCGAACGCATGATCACCGAATACTTCCTTGATTGCTTTTGCTTCTGAAATGTCACCAACCGGAGTAGATGTACCGTGTACATTGATATAATCTACTTCTTTCGGATCCATTTCCGCATCTTCCAGTGCATTTTTCATCACCAATTTCGCTCCCAGACCTTCCGGATGAGAAGCTGTCAGGTGATGTGCATCTGCAGACATACCTACACCGGCAACTTCTGCATAGATTTTTGCACCGCGAGCTTTAGCGTGTTCCAGTTCTTCCAGGATCAGGCAACCGCCACCTTCGCCCATAACGAAACCATCACGGCTTGCGCTAAACGGACGTGAAGCTTTAGAAGCTTCGTCGTTGCGTGTTGACAGTGCGTGCATAGCGTTGAAACCGCCCACACCTGCCGGGAAGATAGCTGCTTCCGAACCACCGGATACAATTACGTTTGCTTTACCCAGACGAATCAGGTTGAAAGCATCTGCAATAGCGTTGGTTGAAGTAGCACATGCTGAACAAGTCGCGTAGTTAGGACCATGGAAACCATACATGATAGAAATCTGTCCGGCTGCAATATCCGAAATCATCTTTGGAATGAAGAACGGATTAAATTTCGGACCCATTTCCTGACGAGTGTAGTAGTTGCCTACCTCTTCTTCAAATGTATGTATACCACCAATACCGGCGCCGAAAATAACACCGATTTTGTTCAAGTCTTCTTTCTCGACATCAAGACCGGAATCACTCACCGCTTCTTTGGCAACAGCGATGGCATATTGAGTATACAGGTCCATCTTTCTTGCTTCTTTGCGGTCTATGTATTTCGTTGCATCGAAGTCTTTCACTTCGCATGCGAATTGGGTCTTGAATAACGACGCATCAAAATGAGTAATAGGCCCTGCTCCACTAACCCCGTTCACAAGGTTTTCCCAAAATTCGGGAACGCTGTTGCCAACGGGAGTAATGGCGCCAAGGCCTGTTACTACCACTCTTTTTAATTCCATATTGATGAAATCGAATTACTTAGCGTGTTCTTCGATATAAGATACAGCATCACCTACAGTACCAATCTTTTCTGCTTGGTCATCAGGAATAGAGATACCGAATTCTTTTTCGAATTCCATGATAAGTTCTACAGTGTCAAGAGAATCTGCTCCCAGGTCGTTAGTGAAGCTTGCTTCGGTTGTAACTTCTGATTCTTCTACGCCTAATTTATCAACGATAATCGCTTTTACTCTTGATGCAATTTCAGACATAACTTTAAGTTTTTAATTAATAATTAGTTTTATTTCTTTAAATTTGCGGTGCAAAGGAATGAATATTTATCGTTTTGCGCAAATATTTGACTAAATAAATGCAAAGTTTTGCACATTTTTCACTGTTTTGTGCATCGAAATTGAGGGTTATGAAGAAAAACATCGCAATTTTTGCTTCCGGTTCCGGTTCAAATGCCGAGAATATTATCCGGTATTTCCAAAAAAACGATTCCGTTCAGGTTTCGTTGGTACTTTCTAATAAAAGTGATGCATACGTTTTGGAACGTGCGCATCGTTTGGGAGTGCCCTGTAACGTGTTTCCAAAGGAGGACTGGATAGCCGGAGATGAAATTTTGGCTATTTTGCAGGAGTACCGCATCGACTTTGTCGTACTGGCTGGCTTTCTGGTTCGTGTGCCTGACTTGCTTTTGCATGCTTATCCCGATAAAATTATAAATATACATCCTGCTCTTCTGCCGAAGTTCGGAGGCAAAGGAATGTATGGTGACCGGGTTCATGAAGCGGTAGTGGCTGCCGGTGAAAAGGAAAGCGGTATCACTATACATTATATAAATGAGCATTATGACGAAGGAAATGCAATCTTCCAGGCTACCTGTCCTGTTCTTCCGACAGATTCTCCGGATGATGTAGCCAAGAAAGTGCATGCCTTGGAATATGAATACTTCCCGCAAGTCATAGAACAAGTATTAAGAAATAAGTATTAATTAAGTATTACTCCATGCAGATAATCGTTTGACGGAATTTCATGAAGTTCTCGGTCGCTACGGTTAATACTTAATACTTATTTCTTAATACTTGATTAAATAAGCTGTCTCTTCTCGCCGCAAAGGATAATCCCCGCGTAAGGTTTCGAATTGTTCCGGTTGATTTTTCAATCGGGTGCTATCTTCGACTGGATTATATATTTGGAGGATTGCTTCTTCATGGTTTTTGGCATGTATGATAGGAGAGGCGGGTGTCGGTGCGTTTATTTTATAATCAGCTTCTATTTGGAAGAATTTGCAAATGGCATCCAGTGACATGCGTGTGGCGTTTGCTTTTCCATCGGCAGAGTAACCCGCAATGTGGGGAGTGCCAATAAATACTTTATCCAGTAACTCACGGTTAATTTCCGGTTCATGTTCCCATACATCAATGATGGCATCTAAAATGATCCGGCTGTCTAGGGCTTTTAAAAGAGCATTGGTGTCAATGACCTCTCCTCGGGAGGTATTAATGATAACCGGTTTTCGTTTGAGTGACTGGAAGAAGTTCTCATCTGCCAGGTGGAAGGTTTTATATTTCCCTTCCTTATATAAAGGTACGTGAAAGGTTATGATATCACATTCTTCTGCAATTTTATTTAGTGAGGCAAATAGCTCTGTTCCTTCTTTTTCCTCCCGTGGCAAATCATTCAGTAAAACGCACATGCCAAAATCCCGGGCAACTTTAGCTACCTTACTCCCTACGTTTCCCACTCCTATGATTCCAATCGTCAGTTCGTTTAACTTTTTGTTTCTGCAAGATTTCCACACCAGAAGCGATGACTGTATATATTGGGCGACAGAAGCAGAATTGCATCCCGGAGCATTTGTCCATTCTATGCCTGCCTGTTTGCAATACTCTGTATCAATGTGATCGAAACCAATAGTTGCCGTCGCTATGAATTTCACCCGACTACCTTCCAATAAATCCCGGTTGCAATGTGTGCGGGTACGGACAATAAGTGCGTCTGCCTCCCGTACGAGCTCCGGAGTGAAATCTTTCCCCGGTACATAAGCCACCTCATCGGCTATTCTCTGAACCGCTTCTTTTATAAATGGTATTTTATTGTCGATAATAATTTTCATATACAATTCATCTTTTATACCCACAAAGGTAACAAATAAAAAAGTAAGAAACGGTTGCTTGTCTGAAAAATATTACATAGATTTGCCCTATTATATATCTATTAGCTAGTTAAGATTATGACATTTAGTAACCTTTGCAACGAGATTTTTTGGAAATCGACAACAGATTACCATGTAACGGATAGTGTGGATGCTCCGATGAACAATCCTTACGAGTTGAAAACTATTGAGTATTATTTATATCTAAAGAACTGGATTGATGCTGTGCAATGGCATTTTGAGGATATTATCCGTGACCCGCAGATTGATCCGGTAGAAGCATTGGCTTTGAAAAGAAGAATTGATAAATCAAATCAGGATCGTACAGACTTGGTGGAACTAATTGATAGCTACTTCTTAGACAAATACAAAGAAGTAAAACCTCTTTCTGACGCAACGATCAATACAGAAAGTCCTGCATGGGCTATTGACCGCTTGTCAATTCTTGCATTGAAAATTTACCACATGCAGCAGGAAGTGGAACGTACGGATACTACAGAGGAACACCGTCTTCAATGTCAGACTAAGCTGAATATCCTGCTGGAACAACGTAAAGACCTCTCTACGGCTATTGAGCAGTTATTGGTTGATATCGAAGCCGGGAGAAAATATATGAAAGTATATAAACAGATGAAAATGTATAATGACCCGGCATTGAATCCGGTGCTTTATGCTAAAAAATAACGAATGGCGCGTATTCTCATTATTCGTTTTTCAGCTCTTGGCGATGTAGCCATGACAATACCGGTAATACATTCGCTGGCTGTGCAATACCCGCAGCACGAAATAACAGTGTTAAGTCGTGCTGTATGGCAGCCGCTCTTTCAGGGGCTGCCTACGAATGTAGGTTTTGTCGGAGCTGACTTAACAGGCAAACACAAGGGGCTTTGGGGCTTGAATAGCCTCTATTCGGAGTTGAAAGCGATGCATTTTGATTACATTGCTGATTTTCATCATGTGCTTCGTTCCAAATATTTATGTCTGCGATTCCGTCTTGCCAATAAACCGGTAGCTTCCATATGTAAGGGAAGGGCCGGTAAAAAGAAACTGGTTCGTCGTCACGATAAGGTGATGGAGAATCAGAAGAGTTCTTTTCGCCGTTATGCCGATGTGCTTGAGAAGCTCGGTTTGCCGGTTTTATTAAATTTCTCTTCTATTTATGGCGAAGGAAAAGGCAACTTTGCAGAGATAGAGCCAGTCACAGGACCTAAGGAAGGTCAAAAATGGATTGGTATAGCCCCTTTTGCCAAACACAGAGGTAAGATTTATCCGTTAGAGTTGCAGGAGCAGGTTATAGCACATTTTGCGGCTAACCCACAAGTGAAAGTTTTTCTTTTTGGAGGTGGTAAAAGCGAGCAGGAAGTGTTTGACGCATGGATTGCTAAATATCCTTCTGTTGTTTCAATGATCGGTAAACTGAATATGCGTACCGAGCTGAATCTGATGAGCCATTTAGATGTGATGCTTTCAATGGATTCTGCCAATATGCATTTGGCGTCCTTGGTCAATATTCCGGTTGTTTCTATTTGGGGGGCCACTCATCCTTATGCCGGTTTTATGGGCTGGAAGCAATTGCCGGTTAATACCGTGCAACTTGATTTGTCATGCCGTCCCTGCTCTGTATATGGACAGAAGCCTTGTTGGCGTGGTGATTATGCCTGTTTAAGAGATATAAAGCCGGAACAGGTTATTGCAAAAATAGAAGGGATTGTAGGTTGATATTTGCAGGAATTCAATTTAGTTGTTTTTGAGCCGAAAGAGCGTAGAATCAAATAATGATGGAAAAAGAGATACAACGAAAGAAAAAGGTACTGATAGATCTTACGAATTATGGTAGTCTAACAGCTGGTTTCGGACAGATTGCGGCCAACTATGCGGCCGCTTTTTCGTCTATGCCGGTAGAGGATCTTCATTTTGTATATTTGTTGAGACAGAAATATATGCAGGAATTTGGCCCGAATGTGACCTCTGTTCCGGTACGTCGTATCAATAAGTTTTTCCCTTTTACTCTTCCTAAAGTAGATGTATGGCATGCGGTGAATCAGCAGCGGAAGTTGTTACGTATTGCCGGTGGTACAAAGTTTATCTTTACTATACATGACTTTAATTTCTTAACGGAGAAAAAGCCTTGGAAGGCTAAAATGTATCTTCGTCGGATGCAGAATAAGGTCAATAAGGCATCAGTAGTCACAACGATTTCTCATTATGTAGCAGATGTCATTCGCCAACATATAGATTTGAAGGGGAAAGAGATCCGGGTCATCTATAATGGGGTGGAGAGGATCGATATGTTGGAAGGAACCCAGCCGTCTTTTGCGACGGGACGTCCTTTCTTTTTTACGATTGGACAGATCCGTAGGAAAAAGAATTTCCATCTCCTGGTTGACGTAATGCGCCATTTCCCGGAATATGATTTGTATATTTGTGGAGATGCCCATTTCGCTTATGCTGAAGAAGTGCGTAATCTGATTCGTGAGAAGCAAGTCACTAATGTGTTTTTGACAGATGTAATCACTCAAAGTGAAAAGATTTGGTTGTATCGGAACTGTGAAGCGTTCCTGTTTCCTAGTGAAGGAGAAGGTTTTGGGCTGCCTGTGGTAGAAGCTATGCAGTTTGGAAAAGCTGTATTTGCTGCTAATCGCACTAGTTTGCCGGAAGTTTGTAATGGACATGCCATCATGTGGGAACATTTGGATACAGAATCTATGGTGCAAAGTATCCGGGAACATTTGCCTGATTTCTATAAAGATGAGGAACGCTTGACCAGAATGAAAGAACATGCAGCTTCATTCAGTTACGAGAAGCATATACAAGCTTATCTTGATTTATATCGCGAGTTAGCTCAATTGTCTTAATGTCGAAGTTAATTGATCGTATACCTTTTCCGGGGTAATTAATGCGAAACGTTCTTCATAAGTTAATGTTGCTTGTTGTTCCGGCGGAAGAATATCGTCGGGACTAATACCTCGGGCAAGTACGGAATTTGCAGGTAGCCACATTGATTTAGAAGCGCTTGGCGAATAAATAGCGAATGAAGGAATTTCGAGGGCTTGCGCAATGTGTCGGGCTCCTCCTTCGTTTCCGAAATAAAACGAGCAGTTGGCGCAAAGTGCTGCCAGTTGTCGTAATGAAGAGGCTTGTATATCAATCTTGATGCGTTCCGGGCATCCCAATTCCTTGTAGATATTTCTTGCATCTTCTTCTTCATACCCCGGTGCATAGTTGAAGATCATTTGTATGTCCTTGTATTCTTCCAATATTCTTTTAAGTGTGGTTATCATAAACTCCGTATTCCATTTTTTATGGAGGAGCTTGGTGGTGACTCCTATTAGGAATACAGGGCGCGCGAAATCTATCCCCTCCTTTTCCATATAATATCGAAAGTCTTTTTTCTCCTGGTCAGTGAGGTATAACCTGAATTCTTTTGTATATTGAATAGGCCTGATTTTCTCTAATGGCGCTGCAAGCAATAGGTTGCGTTCTACCATATCAGTTGTTAGACTATTGCTGTAAGTGTCTGTCCGATAATTTAATAGAAAACGTGTGTATCCCTTGATACGCCCTATCCGGAAAGGAGTTTTTAATGAGAAAAGAGAGAAAAAAAGAGTCCGGATCGTAGAACGCATATCGATGATGACATCGTATTTGTTTTGATGCGTCACTTGCCATACTTTTTTTATATAAGCAGTGAATGGCTTATTCTCATTCTTGTCAAATGTAATAACTTTATCTATGTCCGGGTGACCCTCATAGAGCGATGCTATATTTTTATTCAGCACAAAGTGTATTTCTGCATCGGGAAAACTTTTTTTCAGCGTACTGCACAATGCAACAGCCAGAATAGAGTCCCCTATTTGTCTAAATCGAATAATCAGAATTTTTTTGATTGGTTTCATGCTTGACTTCTTTATGCTTTTTATCGTGCAAACATAGCTAAAAAAAAGCATTTATGTCTAAATATAAATGAAAAGAAAAAAGAAAAAACGACTAAAGTTGTTCGCAACAGTACTTAATATGTATAGAGAGTTAGCCAATCTTTGTGAGAAAAGAAAAAAATATAGTCGGAATATGCCTTAATTTCTTTATCTTTGCTCCATCTTTGTAATTAGTATTATATAGGAGAGTGTAATGAGAGTGATTGTAAATCCCAAGTACGCGCATCTGCAGAAGGAGATAGAAGAAATTCCAAGGTCCTTCCAGGAAAAAGGAGATGTGGTGTACGATGGGCGTAATGTTTTAAAACGAATTGGCTTAGGCAGCATTGATGTTGTGGTGAAGAGCTTTAAGAAGCCTCACATCATCAATCGTGTTGTATATTCGTTTTTCCGGCAATCAAAAGCAGAGCGTTCCTATATTTACTCTATGGAAATTCAACAACATGGCTTTGACACTCCGGAGCCAGTTGCTATGATTGAACAATTCCAGAGTGGTCTTCTTTCACATAGCTATTACATTTGTTGTTATGATGGTGGCGAAACAGTCCGTTCCCTGATGGATGGGAAAGTGGAAGGAAATGAAGATAAACTTTCTGCTTTTGCGCGCTACACAGCTGCTTTGCATCAGGCAGGTATCCTGCATTTGGACTATTCTCCCGGCAATATATTGATCCATCAGAATGATGCGAATGAATATAGTTTTTCCCTGGTTGACGTGAATCGCATGCAGTTACTATCGGATATTGATTGTGATACTGTGTGCCGTAATATGTGTCGTTTATGCATCTCTCGTGAAGTGCTGACTTATATAATGACAGAATACGCTTCTTTGAGGGGATGGGATGTAGAATCTACTGTTAGTCTGGCTCTTCGTTATAGCGATCAGTTCTTTACTCATTATATTTATCGTCGTGCGGCACGAAAAGAAAAAGAAAGGCATATCGTATCCCTAATTTTATTCTTCCGTTTGTACCGTTCTGTGCGTAAGTTCTTTTCCTGGGAACCGCATATCTCACGTTTCTTATTGAAAAAAGAAAAGCACATTTATGATACATACTTGTGTAAGTATGACTATTGCGAATTGCTTTCTGCTGATTATCAATGATTAACTCTTGCTTCCGCGCATGACTACACTGCGGATTTTATGCCTGAAAAAACCTTTCTGATTGGTATATGTGCAGTTATGCTTATCCAAAAATGCAGAAATGACTGCTTCGTCATCATGTAGATGGTATGTGCAAATTGCAAAATCCAACTTCTGGCAATTTTGAAATAAGTTCTTGCATCCGGCCAATGCATGCCGTTCAGCTCCTTCGATATCCATTTTTAGAAACAGATGCTCATCCGTTTGATTGTTGAAGAAGTCATCCAGGGTTTGTTCTCTTGAAGAGTTATGGTCGCTTACATACTTTTGGACAATCGTAACTTTATCTTGCCATGGCTCAAAGGTCGCTCTAATGGCCTCCAGCCATTGTTCGTCCTGTTCAAACAGGTAAACATGTTTAGCTTCTTCGATGATTTCCAATGAAGAATATCCTTCGGCGCAACCGACATCTACAAATACCTTTCCTGTCACTTCTTTAACGCTGTTGAAGTAATGGTGCGGTGAACGCCTGTCTTGTTCCATGCTCAAAGCCCTGTAATATTTTTGAATTTTCCTGGCCGGAGTGCTCTTTCTGAAATAGAGCCGTTTCTCTTCTTTTTGAACATAGTATAAACCTTTCTCCTCGTCTTTCTGTACGTCAACGGGCATATTTGCATATTCATCTTTGAATTCATACAGGTGTCTTGAATATCCATGCTCTTTAATATATTCATAGTATTTCAGATAAGGAGAGCCGGGCTTATATCCTTTCATGAAATAATATGGGAGAGTGCCATATATAAATTTCTTTATTGTGTGTTTAAGTATGTTCATCTCATTAATTTCTTGTAGATGTTTAAGATCTCTTCCGCTTGCTTTTCTTCAGAGAATCTTTTGGCAAATATTTGCCCTTTTTCAATCATTACTTTCTTTCTTTCAGGGTCAGAGTATATCTGTTTGAAAGCATTGGCCATTCCTTTGATATCATCGGGATGTATATAGATCGAGTCGGGACCTCCGGCTTCTTCCAGGCAAGAACCTGTTGCGGCTACTACCGGAATTCCGGAGTATAAAGCTTCTATGATGGGGATGCCAAAGCCTTCAAAGCGTGAAGGATATACAAAAATTTCAGCTAGCTGATAAAAAGTCGGCAGATCATCAAAAGGAACATTGCTGATGATGTGTACTCTTTCTTCCAGCTTATTCTCCTTAATAAAACGTTCAATCTTATCAGTGTATTCTGTATGGCGTCCTACAATGACAAGATGAATTTGTTCAGGAAGCATCGTTAGTGTTTGTACCGCCGAAAGGGCATTCTTTCGTTCTTCAATACTTCCTACGTTGAGGATATAGTGCTCCGGTAGTTGATATTTAGCTCGAACTTCTCTTTTTTTCTCTTCTGTTACAGGGTGCGTGAATGAAGTATCACATCCTTGATAAACAACCTCTATCTTATCGGCAGGAATCCCGAAATACTCAATGATATCACGTTTGGTACATTCGCTGATAGCAATGATTCTATCTGCATTTTCGCAGGCTTTGCGGAATTTGTATGTATATATATTCCTGTCGATCGAATGGTAGTATTGTGGGTATCGCAGAAATATCAGATCGTGGATCGTCACGATACTTTTTACCTTACTTTTATGGATATTCAGGGGCAATTCGTTGCTAAGTCCGTGAAAAATATCAATTCTTTCTTTTTCCAATTGGCGGGTGACTCCCAACACTCGCCATAACGAGCTTAACTTTTTCCAGAAAGAAGTAGTGGGATAAGAAAGCTGTAGTTGCCGATATTGCTTCGTTAATTTGTTCAGCCTTTTATTTTCCCGTTTCTTGGGGGCATACAATACATATTCATTCTCCGGATAGAATTGGCATAGAATATCCACTATATAGCGGCTATAATTACCCAAACCGGTGAAATTCTGTACTGCACGTTTTCCGTCAAAACCTATTCTCATTTCTACTTCTTACCTTTATGTGATTATAGTTAGACTTCAAACTCCCGATAAGGTTTATTCAGGTCTAAATAATGGAAATTGTGTTGTCTTTGCCCACTTTGTTTAGGTATGGTCATGTAATCTCCGTATTTCTGTGACAGATAGACATCGTATTTCTGTACTCCCCATACTTCTTCATTTTCAAATAAGATTGGAGTAGGGGTACCCAGAATATCTTTAGACATGATTCCTTTCATTCCGTCATCATAATCACAGACCAATGCGGATTGGTCGAAATCATACTTTTTCATTACTTTCCTGATACTTTCCTGTGCTTCGGTAAGGGTAAAAAGCTTTCTGCATAATAGCGGTATCCATGAACTGGGACCTTTTCCATGCTTGTATGGATCGCGATGAATCAGATAAAGTACACGTTTGTAGAATTCGTACTTTGCAAAATGCATTCTTTGCGCCATGCGGCTCTCCGGAACTCCGTCCAGTGGGAATATATCAATATATACGCCTCCCAAATATTTGAGATGCATACGTTCAATTAGAGTGGTGTCGGCATCCTGTACTTTTGCGAATGGAAGAGGATATTCCTTGTCGTTTTCAGCACATACAGCTTCGTATGGTTTCGGCAACCATTCTTTGGCATTAGCCATTAATAAATCATAATCGGCTCTTGGCATGCCGATATCCAGATCATCATCCCAAGGGATAAATCCTTTGTGGCGGACGGCTCCCAGCATGGTGCCTGCCATGATGTAATATCGCAGATTATGTTCTTTGCAAACTTTGTCAACAGCTAATAAATTCTTTAATATGCGAAGCTGTAGAGGGCGGATATCGTAATTTGCCATTTCTATCTGAATTTTGATTAATAAAGACTGGCTGGAATCAACTTTTGTGCTTGTTGAAAGTCCTCTACGGTGTCCAGTTCGGCCGAGAAGAACTCGGTGGTATCCATGACGTAAAAGCTATATCCTTGCGGAATCAGTCGCTCAAAAGCCCGTTCGTAGAATATATTGTCCAGTCCTTCAGTGGTAATCATAATTTCCAGTTCCCGGAATAGAGCTTTGGTGTATTCAGTTGACATCTTTTCGATACCGATAGACTCTCCGATAGCATCGGATATAGAACAGACTTTGCTGATTTCAACAACCTTTTGTGCGTCGTCTACGATGACTTTTATTTCTTCCGCTCCAAGCTCGTGCCGATTCAGTGCCAATATGTCGTTTTTATCCGAATGAAGCAGTTTTTCTACAATTTGAGGATCAAAAACAATGTCGCTGTCTAATAACAATATTTCTTCCCCGTCTGTATACGGTCGGGTAAGCCATAATGAATAGATATTGTTGGTTGATTCATATCTGTCATTATAGATGAAAGTAATATTTTGGACTGGATAACGTGCCTGCAGAAAATCAACGATTTGTTGCTGGCGATACCCCGTGACGATAATGAATTCGTCGAATCCGTTTTGTATCAGAGCATCAAAAGCCCTTTCCAGTAGGCATCGTTCTCCTATCTTGAGGAGGCATTTGGGCGTTGTATCGGTCAGCGGGCGTAAGCGTGACGCTATTCCTGCGGCTAATATTACTGCTTTCATTTGGAGGCGATTTCTTTAATTGTGTCTATAACGATCCGGTTCTGCTCTGGGCGTCCCAATGTGATACGCAAATGAGTGTTGATATCCGGTTCATTCATAAACTTCACTTTATAACTTTGTTCGGCAAAAGCCTTTTGTAAAGCCTCTTTTAGCTCTATCGGGTATTTGATTAAAATGAAATTGGCAACCGATTCATATACTTTGAATCCGGGTAACACGCCGATTTCCTTTTCGTAACGCTCACGGTCTTCGTTCATCAGTTTGGCGATGTTGCGGTAGTGTGCATCCGATTTAAGAGCTGCAATGGCAATATCTTCGGATATTCGGTTGTATCCCAGATATTTATTGCTGTATCTGCTGAAATTTTCCAGTTCCTTACTCATAAATCCGAATCCCATACGTAAACCGGGCAATCCATAAAACTTGGATAAAGTACGGGAAATAATCAAATTCGGATATTTATTAACCAGCTTTTTGATATAACTGGTATCAGTTGAAACAAAAGAAGCGTATGCTTCGTCTATCAGTACCACTGTTTGGCTGGGTACTTCTGCAAGCAGTTCATCCAGTTCTTTCGGAGTTAAACCGTTGCCGGTAGGGTTATTGGGAGAAGCCAGTAAAAGAATCTTCGGATTCTCTTTCTGAATCATATCTTTCAGCGTCTCAAAGTCATATTTAAAAGTGTTTCCGTCTTCGTAAAGAGGATATTGCAAAGTATGGCCATTCACCTCATCTGCAATTGACTTATAATACCACCATGAGAACTTGGGAATCAACATCGTTTTGTTTCCATCTTCTTGAGTCAGGAAGTAATGAACGGCTTGCTTCAGAATATCTTCTCCGCCGTAGCCTAGCAGGACTTGTGTTTCATCTATATCATATAATTCGGATAAGAAAACAGATAATATACTTTTCTTTCCTTCATCGTAAATGCGGGTATAAAAACAAAGTTTATTTATATCGAAGTTTTTTAAAGCTTCTACTACTTCTTTTGATGGACTGTAGTTAAATTCGTTTCGATCTAAAAAGTTCAAATTCTTTTCCATATTAGTTTTGTATGATTCCTTTATCGCACCAGGTTAGTTTCCTGACTTTTGTTTCGTTCAAAATACTGCGGTTGTTGTTTAGATTATCTGTTCCGTGTAGTTCATGATGAAGATGGAACACGATTCCCGCAAATTTGATGGTACGCTTGCGTACACCGCTGTTGATAAGACGGCATACTAATTCATGATCTTCACTTCCCCATCCGGTAATAGCTTCATTGTACCCATTGACTTTTAACAAATCCTCTTTCCAAAAAGCCATATTGCATCCTCTCGAGTAAGAAACATCCCATTGACGATAATGTTGAAGTAGTGGACTCAACCAAGGTAAATGTACTCCGTTGATTGTATTTTTAGTACCTTTGTCGTGAATGGAAATGATGCAGTTTTTTTCTGCTAACATTTTTCTCGTTAAGCCTTCCCGGATTAATACACGGCTACCAGTTACGAAACTACCTCTTTTGGCAAAACGTACATGATCTTTGACGAAATCTTTGTGTAAGACGATATCTCCGTCAATTTGTATTATATATTCTTTAGATGCTTTCGCAATAGCTTTGTTGCGGATGGAGGCCAGTCTGAAGCCTAAATCCTCATGCCAAACATGAATAATGGGAACTTCAGAGGAAGTTGCCAATTGATGAATTAGTTCTCCTGTGTCTTCTTTAGAACCATCATCGGCAATGATAATTTCATCAGGAAGGAGAGATTGACGTAGCACGCTTTTAACGCATAATTCTAATGCGTCGCTTCTATTATAGGTGGATATAATTAGCGATGTACTTATGTTGCTCGCCATTGGTTTATTCATATAATTATTACTATGTTAGTTAAATAGTTAAGGGGGCTTGCACTAAAATTCTACAAATGTATACATTTTATTTGGTTGTGACAAGTGTTAAAGGCTTTTTTGCTAAACATTAGAGGGTTAGCGTCTTTTTTAAGAATAATATCTGTATCTTTGCTATCAGTTTGTTATTATAACTAAGATTAATAGTGTATTTGTAATGGAAAATCATTCGGTGGAAGTTAGTGTAATCATTCCTAATTATAACTATGCTCGTTTTTTGCGGCAACGTATCGAATCGGTATTGGCCCAAACATATACAGATTATGAGATTATATTATTGGATGATGCGTCAACGGATGATAGTACATCTATTTTAAAACATTATAGTGCTAATCCTCATGTCAGTCATTTGGAGATTAACTCAGTCAATACAGGAAGTCCTTTTGCTCAATGGCAGAAAGGCATTAGTTTGTCTCGTGGAAAGTACATTTGGATTGCCGAAAGTGACGATGCGGCTGAACCCTCTTTTTTGAAAAAGGCAGTCTCTGTTTTGAAACAATATCCGGATGCTTCTTTTTGCTTTCTGGGTTCACATTGTATAGATGGGGAAGGTAATCAGTTAACTACTGATTTTGATCGTTGGACTTCAAAACAGTTGAGTCGTTCTCATAATATGGGTGTTTTTGATGGTGAAGATTATATAAAACATAATCTTTATTGGCGTAATTATATTTACAATGCTAGTGGTGTTGTCTTTCGTAAACAATGTTTTGAACAAATAAAAGACTTGTCTTGCTTTTCAATGCGCTATAGTGGCGATTGGCTTTTCTGGATAGAAATGGCCAAGCAAGGAATGGTAGTCGAAGTTTATGAAAAATTGAATAATTTTCGTTTGCATAATGTAAGCACTACCAAGAAGGGGCAAAAGACAGGAGATGGGGTTCGGGAAGACATATATATAGTAAATAGAATAGAGCATTCTCTCGTTAATATAGGGAGGCAAAGAAAGACTGTGCGTCATGGGAGCTTTTATAAAGAGATAAAAAGACTTAAGGTTCCTACTGAAATCAAGGAGGAACTTACATTGCATTTAGTATCTTCTTTAAAAGCAAATTCTAGTGATTATTATGTAGAACGCTTTAATAAAAGTTTTAGTTGGCTGATGCCTTGGTTGATTACTCGTGATAAAGATCGTCTGTGATTACTGGATGTTTTTATTGGAAATTGATAATGTTTATGACATACTTGCTAATAATCACTTAAAAGTAAATTTAGTCGGTGGATTTTTCTATCTTATCTGCAATAATATTACCAACAGTTTCACTAGCTATAGTTGCCCAATGCGTATCATCTATATGATAAACGTCTTTGACTCCGCTGGCAATCATTTCTCTAAAATTATCTCTAGGATTAATAAACCATTTTAGTTGGTTAATTCCATTTTCTTCTAGTTGATCAATTACTTTCTTAGGCGGGTATGGATTATTTATTATATATGGTTGGTATACATCATATTTATCGGGAGCTATCATATAATAGAGGTCAATGCCTTTTTCTTGAAAGCGTTTATGAAGGTAGTTTAGTTTGTCTAAAATGGCGTTGTATTCTTCTTCTGTGATTGATAATTTCCATAAATCGTCATTGTAAAAATAGAAGGTGTTGTATGGTGGAACAGAGAAACAATCAGTGTTTAACTGTACTTCTTTTACTGGCCTTTTTGATTTGTATAAATGATATTTGATATATTTAAACGTTTCCATTAAATAATCTTTCTTCTTTTTTTCTGTAAAATTATTTTCTGGCTTATTGTCTTCTTTCTCAAGAGTATAATTGATGTCTTTAATATCTCTAAAGCTAAGTATATGCTGTACAAATTCTCTTTCGACCGTTTCAATAATAACAGTCTTACATCCTAGGCTAGCATATATATCGTTATTCAATAAATACAATGCAATATCTTCAGAGCTATATCCTCTTCCTCTTGGATCAGGATAGTTGAGGATTCTTTCTCCTAATTTGGCTGCTAAATAATTTTGATAACCACTGAAACCTTGTTGGCTAAAGGAGTCTCCTATGGTCATAACTTTGTAATTTCTTTGTATGTTGTCATAATATGTATCTACCTTGTTCTCTGATAATGGTGTACCTAAATTGGTTTGGGTTTTGTCTATGTAAAAGTAGCCAAGTTTCCCTAAATCACCGGCTTTGGTTAGACGATCTATCAAATAGAAATTCACATAAAAACCATATGCGTATATTAATACCATGACAGGGAATATGGTGAATAAGCATTTTAATATAAATTTTCTCATAAAGTTCTAGAATTGAAAATAGATAAATGTTTGAATATCATTAGAGTAATAAAATATATAATAGAATATGGCACAGTAGATTCCCCATCTGATTATAGGGTATTTTATATTTATTTCTAGTCCGTGCATTTTGCGTCTGTTAATCCATTCTATGATAATCAAAATAGCAATGTATTGGATGCATTTAACTCCATATTCAAGCGATGAAGGTTGCCATTTAGTAAACATATAAATGATATATTGATAGGCCTCTTTTATATTTTCGGCGCGGAAGATAACCCAACCAATCATTACAAGAATGAAAGTACTAATAATCTGTCCAAGTTCTTTGAGGGATGGTAGGTATTTGTTTTCAGCTACTATGTCTTTATACTTTCTGTTTCTTCCCATGAGTAATAATGGTAGAAATAGTAGAGCATGAAATGCACCCCAACAAATAAACGTCCAATTGGCTCCATGCCAGAGACCGCTAACTAAGAAAATTATCATAGTGTTACGGAAAGATTTCCATTTGCTACATCGACTTCCTCCTAATGGGATATAAATATAATCTCTGAACCAAGTGGTGAGTGAAATATGCCAACGTCTCCAAAATTCGGCAATATCTCTAGAAAAATATGGAAAGTTGAAGTTCTGTAGTAAGTTAATGCCAAATAACTTTGCTGTACCTATAGCGATGTCCGAGTATCCAGAAAAGTCTCCATAAATTTGGAAAGTAAATAAGAAAGCTCCCCAAACCAGATTCAAACTATCAAGTGTTTGATAATTTGCAAAGATTTGATTGACTGCGACAGCGCATGTGTCTGCTACAACAATCTTTTTGAATAATCCCCATAAAATTTGCCTCATACCATCTACTGCCGCTGTGTAATCGAAAGCTCGTTGTCTTTCGAACTGCGGTAGTAAATTGGTCGCTCTTTCGATAGGACCTGCAACAAGTTGAGGAAAAAAACTGATAAAAGCAAAGAATGCTACAATATCATGTGTGGGTTTCATCTTGTGACGGTAGATATCGATTGTATAACTAAGTGCTTGAAATGTATAGAAGCTAATTCCTACTGGAAGTAAAATATCTAATGTGACCCAATCCAATTCAAATCCAAACCACTGAAACAGGTGTTGTAAATTTTCCGAGAAGAAGTTGAAATACTTGAATATTCCTAATATGGTTAGGTTTAATACAATGTTGGCAATACTTATTAAACGTTGGATGTGTCTATGTCCTTCTTGCCGTTCAAGTAGGATTCCGCTTGCATAACTACATAAAGTAGTAAACGCTATTAAGATAAGAAAGCGCCAATCCCACCAACCATAAAATAGATAACTAGCTACAACAACAAATAAGTTTTGTGCTCTTAATTTTTTGAAAGCAAACCAATATAATAAGAATACTATTGGTAGAAAGACTAAGAATTCGAATGAGTTAAATAGCACGGCCTAATTTTTTTTGCAAAGATAAATATAAAATAATTATTGATATTGTAAATGCATGTAATTTTGTTTACGTCTTATAAATAATTATGTTCTAAGAATAGATGTATATAGACACTCTATCTGTTTGGCATTGTTCTCAATAGAGTATAATGACGAAACATAATTATATGCTCGTTCGATGATTTCAGTGTATTGTTGTATCTGTTTTTGTTCTATATCTGTTAAATGGGTGGTTAATTGCTGTTCGTTGGTAAAACGAAGAGCAATTTCTTTATTGTATTTTCTTTGACCATTGTCAAATTGTTCTTTTGTTCCGGCAGTATCTTTTCCAATAACTAAGCATTTGTTAAACATAGCTTCTGCTGTAATTAGGCCAAATGCTTCAAAAGGTGATGGGACGATTAAAGCTGTTGCGCGATTCATTAGATCATATATTTGATTGGTGGGTAGTATTCCTTTAAGCATAATATTATTTTGTATATTGTATTTTTCTATTAGTCTATCAATTTTTTGTTTTGTCTTTGAAGAATAGTTCCCGGCAAGTATTAATTTGAAGGTACCTCCTCTTAGTAGATAGTCTTTATAGCTATTTAGTAGTGAAAAGATGCCTTTTTCTTTCACGATGCGTCCTACAAATAGAAAATACTCTTCTTTAGGAAGCTCTTTAGGTTTATAACTTTGCCTCAAAACACCGTCGTAAATAATAGTCGAGTTTTCCTCCTTTAGTTGGTAGAAATTATATATACCTTTTGTTATTGCTATATTGAAATTACCGGATTTGTGTAGTTGTTTTTTTAAATATGGAAGTGAGTAAGCGTGTGAATGTCCAAAATCTAAAGATTGATACTCTCTTAGGTGCCATATGTGTGGAATCTTTAGTGCTTGAGCTGCAGTAGCCCCAAACTGATATGCAGAAGAATTGGTATGGATAATATCAATCTTATATTGTTTGGATAATTCTATGATTTGTTTGGCAAAGAATTTCTTTTTATTTTTTAATTTAAGGGCATATATGGGACGAGTAATATAATTCCATAAATTTCTCTTTGAGGGATACCAGAAGAAGTCGTAGTTAAGAATACTATATGGTATATTTTCCGATTTCAATTTATCAATGGTTGATTGGCTAGCTAATTTCCCTAATATGATATAAGGCCTTATTTTGCATTTAAGTTCTTTAATTAAAGTGATTAATGCTTGGTCAGAGCCTCCTTCACCTACTGCTATGTATAAGACGTTAATCATTTTGATGGAACTTTATTGAATTTGGTTTATGACTTCTTTTGTTATGTGTATGGCATCTTTTTACGATGAACTATCTAATAATATTTTTTGGTAAAAGTACTACAAGTATTAAGACATATAATTCTATACCATATAAATTTGAAAAGGATTTTATTTCGCCACTTGCTATTTTTATAGGTCTCACGATAGAGCTTCATTTCTCTAAAAGCGCGTTTAAAGGGTGCCGATCCTTTAATGATATTTTTTATGCGTTTATATTCTTTCTTTTCTTGTATCGACTTTATACTTGATGGATTGAGTTCTCTGCTTTTTTTGTAGAATTCAATCTTTGATTGTGTGTCATTGGTATCATAAGCTAAAACAGGGAATGTATTGATGGTTTTATTGTATATTCTTGCATATTCATCAGCCATTTCTTTTACAGACTTCATTTCTTTTAAATAATGTCTGATATTCTCTTTTTTCTTTTGATATTCTCCTGCGATGTTTGATTTGACTGTTAAAATGAACTTAAAAATATCTTTTGCAGTACTGTGTATGGGGAAAATCCATCCTGCATCAATTGCTTTCACTCGTTCAGCTATAGCTCCTAAATCGAATGTGATTACAGGAATTTCAGCAATAAGGCTTTCTGATAAAGTATAGGAATATGTTTCTGGCCACATGGACATTAAACATACTAGTTTAATGTCGTTCTCAAGTAGTAGATTAGGTAGGTCTTTCTGTAAATATTCACCATGATAGATATAATTTTGTTTATTGGTGTTATATTTTTTATTTTCTGCCATTCCAAAGAGATGGATTGTTATCTCGGATTTTCTAGCTTCAGCTATTAACCCTTTTAAATATCTTAAACCTTTTTCTTCTGAAATCCCACCAATAAAAGCGATATTAAACTTTTCTTTTTTGTTTTTCTTTATGTTAGAATAATTCGATTCTTTGTTTGCTTGATTGTAGCCATGTTCTATTACGTCGATTGTTAGGTCTTTGTATATATCTAAAACAATATTCTTAGTATTGGAAGAGGGGACGATTATTTTCTTTGCTAATTTAAGATTCGAATAAAATTCTTTTCTCCATAACGGTATAAAATTAATATTCAGTTTAAACTTTTTTGATATGCATGAACTACATCCATTTTGGTTGTTATAATTACAAAGAAAAGTTTCCTCGTCGAAGAGTTTTACCGAAGGACATATTGAATAAAAATCATGCATTGTATATATAAAGGGAACGTTCTTCTCTTGTGCCACTTTGAAAATATCCAAATACATGTTTCTTAAGTGATGGATATGGATTAAATCTATTCTTAGGGCCGTTATCAATCTCTCAATATCTTTCTTGAAAACATCATTATAAAGATTTAAAGCTGTATATTGAGAATACATGCCTAGAGAAACAGTAATTTCGTCAGATGAAAAATAAGAGGTTAGATAGTATCTGAAATCATCCACAGAATAATAGATTACATGAAAATTAAATTCCTTTCGCATGTTTCTAATTAAATCATGTACATGCAATGTTGTTCCGCCGATGTTCCTTTCGTTGATCGCTTTGAACTCATGTATTACAATCAGTACATTCTTTTTAGAATACATATCTGTGTTATAACGCACATTCAGTTGTATCTCTGAGATCGGATTTTGTTGAACAAAAGCTTCTGTGTTTGCAAAGCATACTGGGTATCTCTCTTTTAATATTTGTAGATGAGAGTTTATCAAATTGGTCTTTTCTTGAGTGAAAGATTGGGTTCCTTTATGATAAATATATGTGTTATCACATAATAAATGTCTATATCCAGCTTGTAAACATCTATATGAGAAATCATTTTCTTCCCCATATCCTTTTCCAAAAGTTTCTTCGTCGAATAGACCTAGATCGTCTATTGCCTCTCTTTTAATATACATACAGAATCCGTGCGCAGTAGGAATATCAGGAAATAAATTCATGCTGCATTTTTCGACAATGTCAGCATATTCTTCTACACTTAAACCTGGAGGAATGGTGTTTTCTGCCAAAAAAACAGGTACAGATGCTAAAGTCGCGTTATTGGATAGGGGAGTAACAGTAGCTACTGCAGGTTTACTATATGCGCAGTTTTGTATTTTGGAAAGCCAATTTCTGGTTACTTCAGTGTCACTATTTAATAAGACTACATCATGGTGTGAATATTGCATGCCAATATTCACAGTTCGGACAAATCCTTGATTATCTTTGTTATCTATTAATATGATATTTAGCGATTGATTTTCTTTTATAAAAGAATTCAATAAGGGTAATATTCTTTCGTCTGTGCTTTTATCATTGACTAACAATAATGTGTGCTGGGTAAGATCTGTATGCTCAATTACTGTTTCAATGCACTTTTTGACAAAATCAAAAGCATTATAAATGGGTATTATAATATCGATATCCATAGTGCGTAAAAATTGTTAGATACAAAGGTATGAAGAAAAATAGAAGTGGCAAGGGAACTTACGTTTTATCTTGGAATAAAGACAGTTTTTAAAGTAATTGTTTGGGGCTAGTGTTATTTTTCGTATGTTTGTATAATTAAAATTTGAAATAAAGAAAGTTGTTTATTATTTAATATTAAAATGAAATCTGAAGAAGCTCCAATCATCTCGGTTGTTATAGCATGTTATAATCAGGGAATTTATCTTTCGGATGCTTTGAATTCATTGGAAAAGCAGACTTTTCAGAATTGGGAGGGGATCATCGTAAATGATGGGTCTACTGATGGTACAGAAGAAATAGCTTTGGAATATGTGAAGAAGGATGAAAGGTTCAAATATGTCTTTCAGGAAAATGGGGGTGTTTCTAAAGCAAGAAATATAGGAGCTGCACAAGCGTTAGGTACTTATATTTTACCTTTAGATGCGGACGATAAATTGGAGGAGACTTATATAGAAAAGGCCTTGTCGCATTTTACTCATCATCCGGAAACATTGTTGGTGTATTGTCAATGGGGCTTTTTTGGGGAAGCGACTAATCACAGTCAAGTATCTTATAAAGGTTATGCAAAGTTATTAGTCAACAACGAGATTTTTTGTTCATCAGTTTTTAGAAAGAGCGATATGCTCCGCATTGGTGGTTTTGATGAAGATATGCATTTGGGATTAGAGGATTGGGAATTTTATATACGCTTGTTGGATGAGCAAAGTGTTGTATATCAAATACAAGAACCTTTGTTTTTTTATCGAATTAAGGCGGTCTCTAAAAATGTAACCGCTGCTCAGAATATCGCGGAAGTTGAGAACTATATTTATCAGAAACATATAAGACGTTATTCGTTGTATTATGGAAGTGCAATTCTTTCTTTACGTCGATTGTTTCTTTGTGAGAAAGAGCTGGAAGATTGCAAAGCGCGAATTGCTCGGCACAAAAATAAGTGGTATCGCCGTTTGTTTTATAAATATATAAAGGGTAACCTGAAAAAGAAGTAGAATGAAACAGATTTCTATTATTACGATCAATTATAATAATGCTTCTGGATTGGAAAAAACAATTCGAAGTGTTGTGGAACAGACATATAATGAATATGAGTATATAATTATAGATGGTGCAAGTTCAGATAAAAGTAAAGAAGTTATTCAAGAATATCAACGGTATATAGATTTCTGGTGTTCTGAAAAGGATTCAGGAATTTATAATGCGATGAATAAAGGGATACAGAAGGCTTCTGGTGAGTATCTGTTATTCTTGAATTCTGGTGATGTATTGAACAATTCTGCCGTGTTAGCTGATATTCATGGTTTCTTATCTGGGGAAGATATTGTTTATGGGGATTTAGTTTTTGTGAGGGGGGATGGAGAAGAAACAGTTTTTATCTATCCTGATATCTTGACAGTGGATTATTTTTTGGAGCGCTCGTTGGGACACCCTGCGACATTTATTAAAAGGGAGTTATTTCGCAATTGTCTTTATACGGAAAGTTTAAAGATCGTTTCGGATTGGGAATTTTTTGTGAAGAAGATTATTCTGGAAGGATGTTCTTATCGACATGTAAAACGAACGATTAGTAATTTTGATACAAGTGGCGTTAGTTCTCTTTCAGCAAAAGAATGCAATAGAGAAAGGGAGTTGGTATTGAAACAATTGTTCTCACCTGTTTTACGTGAATATTTTCAAGAAGCAGAGCAATTGAAAAAGCTTCCTTTACTAGATGTCTTTTTACGTTTAAGTAAGACTCGCCGACTTCAGTATCGTATTAAACCGTTGCTCTTGTTTGTGTTAAAAATAGATGATTTTGTAGTTCGCAGAAAAAAGAAATGAATATTTTATTTCGCTAAAAAAGATATGTATGAATAATGAATTGACATTTGAACGTTATCAAGCATTGAATCGAACTTTTCGAAAAGAGCTTATTTTCCACTTAGGATCTGATGCTGGTTTTTACTCGGAGTTTAATAATATGATACTTGCTATAATATATTGTTTGCAATATCATATAAAATTTTCTATGTATTCTTTGGATGCGAATTTTAAGTATAAGGAAGGATGGAGAGATTTTTTTATGCCTTTCTGTGATGAGATCTCTGATTCTTTTCATCATAAGTATAATATGAGGTATGAAGATCCTTTTTTTGGAGCACATGGTTTTGAACGATTAAAAATATTATATTGGAGAATGCGGCATAAACATACATATCTAACTTCAGACTTGTTCTTTAATTTTAGGAATGTGGAGTTTGAACGAATGAGTTTCTCTATACCAGAGCTAGGACTTGCTGGAAATTTGCGTGAGATAGGGGGAGATATTATTAATAATTTGATATATCGTTTTAATGAACAGACAAAGGATGCAATAACGAATATGATAGATGCGTTGAATCTGCCAGATAAATATGTTGGATTTCATATTCGTGGTGGGGATAAATTTGTGGAGCATAAATTAGAACAATGTATTGGGTATATTTCTAAAGCAGAGCAGCTAACAACAGTTAGGGAAGCTTTTGTCTTAACAGATGATTATTTGATCATTGAGGCTTTGCGAAATGATTTTCCTCATTGGCGCTTTTATACATTAACAGGTTTAAATGAGCGTGGGTATTTTCATGCAGAGTTTCAGAAGTTAAATATGGAAGATAAAAAGGAAAATCTAGTGAAATTATTTGCTTCAATGGAGGTTTTAAGAAATGCGGACCTATTTGTTGGAACATATAGCTCTAATCCAGGAATGTTTTTAGGAATGTGCATGGATGAGAATCGAGTATATGGGATCGATTTTGACAAGTGGCTTTTATGGTGAGTATAATCAGAAAGAAATGAGTATGAAAGATAAAAAATTTGCGTTGATCTTTAGTAATGTTGATGAGTCTCATTTAGGAAAGGATGTCTTTTTAGTCCCTTATTATTGGTGTAAGGTGGTTGGTGCATCAGGTGTTATTGTTTATCCACGGAAAAAGGCACATGCGGAGTTGCCCCCTAAATATCGAGGGATATGCCTTGAACCTTTGCGTGAGTATTTAAAAAGAAGTAAGAAGTCTTATTGGATCAGTGCTCTTGTTTATTTATTGAGGGAAGCACATAAAATAGATATATTGATGCAATTTCATTTTTCTGATAATACTCTCTATATCGGTAATTTTTATAAGCTGTTACACCCTAAGGGGTTCTTGTATATTAAATGTGATGGGGAAATTTGGTTGGACCATTTTTTAAAAATATTAGAGGAGGGAAGGGGATTTAAGGGAGTGTGGAAACGCTTTTTGGTAACTCGATTGTTGAAGAAGGCTGATTTAATTTCGATAGAGACTGTTACAGGGTATGAAAAAATGCAAACACGGAAATATTGTGGGGTTAGTTTAAAGAATAAATCGGCTTTGCTAAGTAATGGCTTTGATGAAGATTTGCTTCACTCATTTTCTATAAAGGAACGAAAGTGTGTGGAGAAGGAAAATTTAATAATCTCTGTAGGAAGGCTCGGAACATATGAAAAAAATACGGAAATGATTCTAGATGCAGCAGAGAATGTGAATTTTGATGATTGGAAATTGGTCTTGATTGGTCCTGTTGAGCCTAATCTGAAAGAGCTGATTGAAGAGTTCTATATTAATAATCCTCATTTAAAGAATTCTGTGATATTTACAGGTCCAATTTATGATAAAAAGGAACTTTGGGAGTGGTACAATAGATCGAAAGTTTTTTTATTGACCTCACGAGAAGAATCGTTTGCTCTAGTCTTGATGGAAGCCTATCGGTTTAATAATTATATTGTATCTACAGATGTTGGCTGGGCGAGAACAGCAATTGATCAATCTATGGGTGAAATAATACCCCAAGATGATTCTAGTGCATTAAAGAGAAGTTTACAGAGAATTATAAATGGGAGTGTTACGATCTTTAATGACCATTATCATAAAATAGATGTTTCTTATGAGGCTGCTGTGAGAAATGTGCTTAAATGATTATTGTTGCGTGAATATTTTTTTATGTATTGATTTTGCATTTTAGGTCAGGATATTTTCCGAATAAATGAGAATCGTATTATTAGCAAGGTTGTTGGCGGAATATTGCTAAAATATATGTATATATTAAGCAGACGAATTGAAGTGAACTAAAAGCTGGAGAAACTGTTTTAGGAGTTACTTCAATTTGTGTATTTCTTTCCCCATTTTAATATTAGGTTATAAGACTTACAATCTTTTAATTTCATTCATACTGTCATCATATTCTTTGGAATCATTAAATAGGGCTACTTTCACATTATATCCTAATCAATGAAAAATCTCACCTATAATAAGAGCTTCTCTTTTATTTTGGCGAGATAGCATATAATGTAAATCTTTCTTTTTGTAATATACTTCAGGTATATATGAAATATAAGTCCACTTTCTATTTAATAAAGAATGTAATATATGATGATTTTTATTTTTTGTAAATAATTCAAATGCCATATGGATATTGTATAATTCAATTTCTAGCTAGGGTATATATATAAGATGAAAGTTTAATAATGAACTTTTTACTTTAGTTTTATTTAACGCAATAATTTGTAGGATACTTTTGCATGAAGATAGAACTGATAAACGATGATTAGTTCGTAAGTCTTCTGTGGCTTTTATTTGGTATTTTTGAAGGTTTGCTAATCTTCTAATAAAAACACCTTTGAAAGCTATAGTTAATACTATAAAATTAATATTTTGCTATTGTTTTATTATTCAATAAGAGAATTATTGTCATTATATCGAATTCACGTTAAATTATTGACAAACAGTTTGCAAATATCAAGATTATTTGCGAATATTGCATCTTAGTTGTGTATACGCCTGTTGGATTTAAATACTTGGGTGCTTCTATTATGCTAAATGACAGTAATAGTGCGCAACTTATTAATAATAAAATATTTAATTCCGCCGATAGGTGTAATACCGTTTTTATGTACAATTTAAAATTTCCAAACTATGTTGCTCCGGAAGCTGTAATAGGGGCTGAAACCATTATCGAAGAGGGTACTATTATATTGAAAGGAGCTATTATCGGTAGTCAGTGTAAGATTCATCGCCACATATTTGTGGATGAGGGGGTTAAGATAGGCGATAAGGTTAAGATTCAAGACGGTGTGATGATTCCACATGGTGTGACTATTGAGGATGGCGTTTTTATCGGTCCATCAGTTGCTTTTACAAATGATAAATATCCAAGAGCTATCAATAAAGATGGAACATTGAAAAGTGGGGGTGATTGGCAGGTTAGCGAAACTATTCTAAAGTATGGTTCTTCTATTGGGGCGAATGCAACTATAGTATGTGGTGTTACTATAGGTGAATGGGCAATGGTGGCTGCTGGTTCAGTTGTAACAAAAGATGTCCCTGCAAATGCATTGGTTATGGGGAATCCTGCAAAGGTGATAAGATATTTTGAGTAATATTAGCTATGACTGACTATCTTGTAGAATTTTTGGAAACTCCTCTATTTAAGCTGGGCTTAACTATCTTTTTTAGTTATGTAACTTGGAGACTGACAGAGAAGTTAAATCCAAGGTTTTTGTGGAAAGATTATAAACGCAGACAAAATCTTAAAAGAGGCTATATCAATAAGGATAATGTTAAATTCGGAATTGATCATCATGATTATTTTGATCATGATGATGGCGGGTATATTGATGATTTAATAACTATACGATTAGACAAAACTCTCTATGAGTATAATTTTGAGGAAGAGTTCTCACAAAATTGTCAAAGAATACCTAAGCTCGAGCTAATTAAAGAATATATTAATATTAATTTCCCGGAAATAAATCTTGACGAAGTTGTTAGAACTGTAATAGTGCCGGGGGTGCTTAGGAATTCAGGGGGTAATATTTATGTGGTTAATGATATTCGGAAAAGTAGAAAAGACTATATTAATGGGAGAAATTCTGTAAAACGCCTTGAAGCCTCAGTTTTTGAGCTTGATTTAGTTAGGATGACTGCTGATACAGTTCAGTTGATTGATCGATTGTACTTATATTTTCAAGGAAAGAATCCGGATTTATTTGAAATTAATTATAAGACAAATAAACGGTTGGAAAATACAACAAAAGAGGTGACTGAGTTAATTGGATTTATGACTAAGGTTAGTTTAAATGGCTTTATCATAAGTACTAAGAAAGTTAATAAAGAATATCAGTTGTTTTATAATAAAAAACAAGGTTTCTCATATGGAATTTTGTTCTCAGAAACTACATTAAAAAGCATAATAAGAACTTCTAGAACTAAAGTAAACGGGCTGATGTTAAAAGAAATGCTATGTAAAGCAGTGCCGTCTTTAGAGGTTAGAGAACAGCAATTCACAGATATTGCCATATCATATTTAGATGGCCTGTATGTCGAGATTCTAGGTGTATTACTTGTTGATAATCTTGCTCCCTTTTCTGACAGTGACTCTGTGTGGCTGGATTTTACTCTTGATAGTATTCGTCAAGAAGCATTCAATAAAGACAGTTCTTTAGAACATGCTTTGTCATATGCTGCTAATATCAGGCAAAGGGCGAATAATAATCGTTTTTATTCATTTAATAAGTAGCTTATCTATGAACATAAATTTAAAAGATACTCTTGTTGATGATACTATTATAGTGCAAGTCCAACCTGTTTTAGAGCAGGTTCAAACAGTAACTACCCATTTTGATATTGTTGGGAATTTGCTTTGGGATAATTTGTTTGCACCATTACTCTTTGGAATATCTATTCCACTTGTATATAAGTTTGTAAAAAAACTCTTGAAAAGGTATAATTTGAAGAAATATCAATCTAAAATAATACGGGAAGACCAATATAAAGTGCTTGTTAATAATGTTTGTCTGGAGGATAAGTATTTTCGGGTTAATAAGATTAATGATGACGAATTTATTATTCCATTTCCTGAAACAAGAGAGAAGAAATTGGAGGAATTAGGATTTAGAAAAGTATATAAAAAGAATAAAAATCAATGTTTGCATAATAGTCTTTATAATTATATTAGCAAGTATTATGGAGAACAATTGACTTATAGAGGAGAAAATTACTCAATCTCAGAATTTATAACTAGGCTTTCTGAAGAGACGGCTGATGTTTTTATACATGAAATGCATCAAGCGAAACTGCGGTTTAATAAATATCTATATGGTATATATGATGTGAGAGTGGATGAGGATGATAAATGTGAAATTTCTGTTTATAATTCAGACTATTTTACATATAAGTGTACTGTTAATTTGTATAATGCGTTGGCTACTATTCCAGTTAAATCATGCTTTCCGGATTTTAATGTAAATGTGGCACAAGTAAGACCTTTTTATAATTCAGTAGCTGTTGGAGGTTTTGTTATAATCGATCGAGGAAATGGTGATGAACTTGTTACTGGGTTTCGTGGGGAGAATTGCCAAAGTGGTGGGTATTGGCACTTTTCTTATGATGAGACATTTACGGAAGATGACAAGTCGGATGAGGATGATCAACCAAACCTTATGACATGTTTGAGGAGGGCGTTAAGTGAAGAACTTGGGATTTTAAGAAAAACTCAGGAAAAATGTATCCCTACATCTCAAATTACTTTTTTAAATGTGGGTGTCATCCGTACAGCTGGAAATGATAATAGACTGGAATTTGAGGTGTGTTCATTTGTTCGAGTGTGCTTGTCGGAGGCATTCACATTGGAGGATTTTATTCATGGTTATCGTTTTGCTAAAGATGCAGAGATTGAAACCAGATGCCTGGAGTTTATTCCAATCAAAGAATTGGATAAATTTATATCTACTCATAAGATATCTCCAGAATCCAAGCATTTGGCCCAAACGATCTCTTTGTTGAATGATTTTGATTTGCTCGGGACCGACAAAGAAGGATATCATGAAATTTTAGAAGCAAATAAGCAATAATGAAAATAGCATGAAATTATGACCCTTTTAATAGGTTGATAAGTTCTATTAAATAGCTATCAAGCTCATAAAATGTCGATATTTTACCAGAGAGGACAGAAATATAGAATGGCGGTTGCTTTGCCATTTGAATAAGGGTATTTCTTTCATCTGTTTTTTCTGATGAAATCTGAATGGGCTTAATTGCAAACATGGAAGAGATGTATTCGATACCATGTAATTGGGGGTGTATAAATTCCTCATACTGTGTTTTCATTGCTTCATATGCAGTTAGTGGTTTATGTAGGCATAGGTTACAGTTCCCGATATTGTGAGGACTGCAACTACCATTTTTCATACATGGAAATGATGGCTCTGGGGATGAAACGGTATGTGGGGTGTAGTGGACAGAAGTTAGTGTATGATATTTACTAAAGCCGAATGGCATGATTGAAAAGAATTCGCCGTCCATAACAGTAATGCCGATATCTTTCAAAGTGTCTGGTACTTTGCATAAAATAACTTCACAAAGTTCGTACTTTAAGTTGAATCCCGGTTTGTTGAATAATTGGCTTACTATATTGGTAGAAGCATAAGTTGCATTTACCACTCCTTTGCATTCAATATACTCGCCGTTTTCTATTTCTATTTGATAGCGTTCATTTTTATCTGTAATTGAAATAACCTTCGTTCCCGAAAACGTATCTACATTTTTAACATCACTAATGTGGTTTAGTAGTTTATTTAGAACAATCTTATAGCTATATGAGTATTCTTTAGTAAGATATAATGCTTCAACTTTATTTGAGTTAAATAGTGTATTAGGATCAACTTCAGAATATGGTATATTATTTCTATTCATAAAATCTTCATATTCAGATTTGTTGGTTAACGACTCATTATTTGCGATAGCATAATAGGCCTTAAATTGAGAATTAATACTTTCACCAAAGTCATGTATAAAGCGCTCTTTATATTTTAGTATTGTGTTTACTGTTTTTTGACCTCTTGGGTAATGTAAGCCATTGTGGAGGCGGGCTTGATTGACCATTGATGCTCGAGAGAAGAAATTTTGATCTATATCAATAACAGCAACGGTAACTTCACGTTGCGACAAAAAAAGGGCAGTATATAAACCATATATGCCTCCGCCTAATACGACTATATCAAATTGTTTCATAGTTGTTTAATTTGTTTTGCCGGTGCGCCATACCACATCTGATTATCAGGTATATTTTGGAGTATTAATGATCCCATACCAATAATAACATTATTCCCTATACGAATTTGATCTTTGATATTGCTGGATGCATAAATAATACACTCATTTCCGACTTTGACGGAACCGGCTATTGTGACGGAACTTGCTATCCAATTATTTTTACCAATAACTGTATTGTGCCCAATAGAACACAAACCATCTATTTTAGTTCCATCTCCTATTGTTGTAGGTGATAATGTGCCTTTGGTAATTTGACAATTAGGGCCAATATCAACCTTGGAGCCTATAATGACGTTTGAGTAATGCGGGAATTTGTGTAAGCTTCCATATTGATCTCTTTCGCAGCCTAATCCGGAATGACCTATGACTGTTCCAGCATGAATGATTACATCGTCTCCTATTTCAACGCCATCATAAATGACAACATTTGAGTGAATGATGCAATTATTTCCAATGGAAGCATTCATGATTGTTGCAGATGGGCTTATCTGTGCGTTTTTGCCGATAGATTTTTGAATGTCAATAGGCTTATAATAATTGGGATGGAAAAATCTTTCTGCAATGAGAATGAAAACAAGACGCGGATTGCTGACATGGATGATGACTTTGTTGAAAAGTTTCGGAGTGATTAAAACCTCTGTGTCAGTTATTAGATATTTTACATTTGATTGCTCAGCTAACTTTTGTTTCTCTTTTTTGTATGTTGCTATCCATCCCATACATTCGGGTAATGAAGAATCTAATGTCGAGATATTTTTAACAACTAAGTCCTCTACATCATGTGATACATTAATAACGTATTCTTTGATATATTCAATAATGTCTGATAGCTGAATCATCTTTATATTTGTTTGCAATTTATTGTGTGTAAGTATTCTTTTTGCTTATCCTTACAAAGATAGTTATATTTGGCATAACTCCTAAATAAATATCTATAAAAAGTTATGCACTATTCTATTTCAATATTCAAAAAGGAATGTGAAAAGTGGCTGGCGAAGAATTAATGTTTTCCTAGTTGTAGGAAATTGGAAAGTATTTTGTGGATGTGATATTTGCTTTTGCTGTCTTAAGCGGTAAATGGTTCTCTTTTTATTCAAAGTCTATTATCTATCTCTGTCATTATATCTTGCTTTTTGCAATTCTTTCCTTGTTGGACTTGTTGCGATACAGATATTTCTATGTATATTTGTATGATGTGAACTTAGACAGATTGAAATATGAGTGGCAAGATTTACCCTATCGGTATACAGAACTTTGAAAGTCTTCGTAATGATGGCTATTTTTATATTGATAAAACAGCATTGATTTATCAATTGGTGAAAACCGGAAGTTACTATTTTTTGAGTCGTCCGCGCCGTTTTGGCAAAAGTCTGCTCATTTCTACGCTTGAAGCTTACTTTCAAGGAAAGCAGGAACTCTTTGAAGGGCTGGCTATGGAGAAACTGGAAAAAGATTGGGTAAAATATCCCGTTTTATATCTTGATCTTAATACGGAAAAATATGATACTCCGGAAAGTCTGGAGAACAAACTCAATGGGGCGTTGGTGGAATGGGAGAAGATGTATGGTGCGGAGCCCTCGGAAAAATCCTTAGCGATGCGTTTTGAGGGGATTATTAAACGTGCTTGTCGACAGGAAGGACAGCGTGTGGCTATTCTTGTAGATGAGTATGATAAACCGATGTTGCAGGCCATTGGTAATGATGCCTTGCAAAAGAGCTTTCGTAGTACATTGAAAGCTTTCTATGGCGCATTGAAAAGTCAGGATGGCTGTATTAAGTTTGCTATGTTGACGGGAGTTACCAAGTTCGGTAAATTTAGTGTGTTCAGTGATTTGAATAACCTGAATGACATTTCAATGTGGAATAAGTATATAGACATTTGTGGTGTGAGCGAACAGGAATTATACGATAATCTGGATGCCGAGCTTCATGAGTTTGCCAATGTGCAGGAAGTGACGTATGAGGAGATATGTGTCCGGCTGAAAGAGATGTATGATGGTTATCATTTTACGCACAATTCTAAGGGAATGTACAATCCTTTCAGCCTGCTTCATGCTTTTAATCGGAATGAGTTTGGGAGTTATTGGTTTAAAACGGGTACTCCCACTTATTTGGTGGAATTGCTGAAGAAACACCATTACGACCTTCATCGGATGGCTCATGAAGAAACTGATGAACAGGTACTGAACAGTATAGATTCTGAATCTACCAATCCTATTCCGGTAATCTATCAGAGCGGGTACCTTACCATTAAAGGGTATGATGAAGAATTTGGTATTTACCGTTTAGGTTTTCCTAATCGTGAAGTGGAAGAAGGGTTTGTCCGTTTTCTGCTTCCTTATTATGCGAACGTAGATAAAGTGGAATCTCCCTTTGAAATTCAGAAACTTGTTCGTAAAGTGGAGGCTGGTGATTACGAATCTTTTTTCCGTCGTCTGCAAAGTTTCTTTTCTGATATTCCATACGAGCTTGCCCGCGAATTGGAGTTACATTATCAGAATGTACTTTATATTGTATGTAAACTGGTCGGTTTTTATGTAAAAGCGGAATATCATACGAGTGAAGGCCGTGTGGATATGGTATTGCAGACTGACAAGTTCATTTACATTATGGAATTTAAACTGAATGGTACAGCGGAAGAAGCTCTGCAACAGATAAATGACAAGCATTATTCCCGACCATTTGAAACGGATTCACGAAAACTTTTCAAGATTGGTGTGAATTTCAGTGCTGAAACGAGAAATATAGAAAAGTGGCTGGTCGAAAATTGAATTCAGCGCCTGCGCAGGAAATAAGATATTCATTTCTCATATTCTCATAGATTTGATTTAAATAGCAGATAATTAATAAAGTAAGCTATGAGAAATACTTTTAAAATTGGTATTTCTCATAGTTTTATTCGCAAATAGACCTTGATTTGGCTTATTTCTCATACCTGTTGAACTCATTTCTCATAATGGCCCGGTGTTGGTATATAAATAGGCTGTGTGGGCTTACCTATATTCTGTAAGTTGCCTTGTGCTTTTAGGCGACGGATTTGCCTACTGGCCATACTTTGAGTGAAACTGCAGAGCGACTGCATATTACTACGGGTTAATACAGGATGAGTTGCAAAATAGGCGGTAAGTTTCTTGTCGATCTCTTCTTCTGAAAGAGAAGCCGAATGTGGCTTGTATTTCGAACGTCGTAAGTGACTAGTCATGCACAAACTCTTTAAATCTCTGTCAGCCTGGAAGTTAATGGACTTAAGTTTCACTTTGTCAGCACGAGTGGTAAGCGAGTGCACGGGTTCGGTAGCTTGCAATGTAATCTGGAAATAGCCGATTCCATCCAGATGTACTCGTTCTCCCTCGCACAGATGGTTGCCCATGCATCTGCTCAATTCCATTAACATGGCTTCTACTTCTGCTTTCCCGAAAGTAGTTGCCATGTGGATTTCTCTCGCCAGCTTTTGAGTGGTCACATGTTGAAAATTAACCACCCGTGGGTGATAACTAGGTTCTTCCCCTTCTTTTTCCGGTTGGGGATTCTTATAAAACTCGAATTGTATTGCCATCTTTGTTTTAATTTAATGGTTATTTATATGTTATGTACTGATGCTCTTAGTGTATCTTGCTTTTATTCTTTTATTATTCAACCGCCATCCTGATTGTTCCACTACAGTGAACGGTTCTTTTCACTCTAGTAGACAGAACTTTTTACTGTAGTGAACAGGTCTGTGCACTCCAGTGGAACGATTGGGATGCTCTTTCAAAGATACGACATTATTAGGTGAAAAACAAGTAATTAACTAGTTGTTTGCATGAAAGAAATAGCTAGCTGTTTTCTAAGATAAGCTTGGCGGATAAACAGGAGAATAGTTGTGTCTGACTATGAGAAATACCCTGAAAGAGTATGAGAAATAGCGGTTTTTTGAAGAAAATCGATGAGGATAGTATGAGAAACACCTGTTTTAAAAACGTTTCTCATAATGTACTTCTTTGATTATATGTGCTTTATCTGAAATCTATGAGAACATGAGAAATAGAATTGAAAAATCTTTTCTAGTAGAAAGATGAAATAAGTATTCTCTGAAAAGTTGTTTGTGCGGAATATTTACAGTATATTTGTATCGTAATAATCGCCCTACAAAACACATGCAGGACAAATAAATGAAGTAATGAGAATAACACTGGTAAGAGACGATGGCAAGGTGAACACTATGCGTACGTTGAGAATTGAACAGCTCGTGGAGCAAATGAAAGTGGAAACTAAAACACAGCCCGTCTCAAAAATGAGAGAAGTCCTGCCTTTTATGCTTCCGGGTGATAAAAATGACTATGTACAGAAAGTGCCGAAGCTGATACCTGCAGCCGCCTTTTTTCGTAAAGGCGGCATAACGACGATGAGTGAATACAATGGAATTGTGATGATTCAGGTCAACAACTTGTCCGGACACATGGAGGCGGATGAGGTGAAAGAACGGGTAAAGGAGCTTCCGCAGACTTACTTAGCTTTCACCGGTTCTTCCGGAAAGTCTGTGAAAGTATGGGTACGCTTTACTTATCCCAATGATCGTTTGCCGACAACTAGTGAAGAAGCGGAGCTTTTTCATGCGCATGCCTATCGGTTGGCAGTGAAATTTTATCAGCCACAACTTCCTTATGATATTGAACTGAAAGTACCTTCGTTGGAGCAATATTGTCGTTTAACTTTTGACCCGCACTTGTATTTTAATCCCGAAGCAATGCCTATTTATATGAAGCAGCCTGCCGCTATGCCGGGTGAGGTGACTTATCGCGAACGGGTGCAAACGGAAACTTCGCCGTTGCAACGGCTTGCACCGGGATATGAAAAGTGTAATGCGCTTTCTGTCCTTTTCGAAGCTGCTTTTGCACGTGCGTTGGATGAAGAGACTGATTATCAACCGGAAGGAGACAAACAATCGCTGTTGATTAACCTCGCAGGACATTGTTTCCGTGCCGGTATCCCAGAGGAAGATACAGTGCGATGGTCTCGCGCTCATTATCGCTTGCCGAAGGACGATACATTGGTTCGGGGAACCGTGCGAAATGTATACCGCACTTGTGAAGGGTTTGCGAGTAAAAGTAGTCTGTTGCCGGAACAATTATTTGTCATGCAGATGGATGAGTTTATGAAACGGCGTTATGATTTTCGTTTCAACCAGTTGACATCACAAGTGGAATGTCGTGAACGGAACAGCTTTAATTTTTATTTTCATCCGGTGGATAAACGGTTGATGGCAAGTATTGCAATGAATGCACATTATGAAGGGCTTAAGCTGTGGGATAAAGACGTGGTACGTTACCTGAATTCGGATCATGTGCCGGTTTATCAGCCTATCGAGGAATTTCTTTATGACCTTCCTCATTGGGATGGTAAGGATCATATCGGCGATCTTGCCAAGCGAGTTCCTTGCGATCATCCTCATTGGGCGCAATTGTTTCGTCGTTGGTTTCTTAGTATGATAGCGCATTGGCGTGGAATGGGAAAGAATCATGCAAATAGCACTTCTCCTATATTGATAGGTCCACAGGCTTATCGTAAGTCTACATTTTGCCGGTTGATTTTGCCTCCATGCTTGCAGGCTTATTATACGGATAGCATTGATTTCAGCCGGAAGCGGGATGCCGAGTTATACTTGAATCGCTTTTTATTGATTAATATGGATGAGTTCGATCAGATTGGCATCAATCAGCAGTCTTTCCTCAAGCATATTCTGCAAAAGCCCGTTGTCAACACACGACGACCGAATGCTTCGGCTGTGGAGGAACTTCGTCGGTATGCCTCTTTTATAGGAACGAGCAACCATAAAGATTTGCTGACGGATACTTCCGGTAGTCGCCGTTTTATCGGTGTTGAGGTGACAGGAGTGATTGATGTGGTCCGTCCTATTGATTATGAGCAATTGTATGCGCAGGCAATGGCACTGCTGCGTAGTAATGAACGCTACTGGTTTGATGAGAAGGAAGAGGCTATTATGACGGAGGCGAACCGGGAGTTTGAGCAGTCGCCGGCAATCGAGCAGTTGTTCCAGGTGTATTACCGGGTAGCGGAAGAGGAAGAAGAGGGAGAATGGTTACTTGCTGCAGATATACTTCAGCGGATACAAAAGGCAAGTAAAATGAAGATTTCTTCCGGGCAGGTTAATTATTTCGGGCATATTTTGCAGAAGCTGGGAGTAAAGTCATTCAGGAAAACACGCGGAGTTTATTATCATGTGGTGGCTGTTGGGCAAGGGTGATGATGAAATAATGCACGAGATGTGCATTTTATTATTTTATAATAATTATCTTTGCGTAATAACGTGAGATATACGAAGACTATGATAAGAAATCCTTTTATAACAAGTGGATATGTGTCTGCTGATTATTTTTGTGACCGTCAGCAGGAAAGCGAACAGTTGGTACGCGAAGTGATGAATGGGAATAACCTGGCTCTTGTCTCTACCCGACGAATGGGAAAGACGGGCCTGATCCGTCATTGCTTTCAGTTTCCTGAAATTAAGCAGGACTATTACACCTTCTTCATTGATATATATGACAGCCGGTCATTGCGCGACTTGGTATTTGCACTTAGTAAAGAGATTTTGGAAGTACTGAAACCTATAGGGAAGAAAGCTTTGCATGGTTTTTGGGAATGTGTGAAATCTTTGCAGGCCAGTATCTCTTTTGATGTGAATGGTATGCCTTCTTTGAATTTGGGATTAGGAGATATACAAGCTCCGGCTACTACGCTCGATGAAATTTTCCGGTATTTAGAGCAAGCGGATAAGCCTTGTTTGATTGCCATTGATGAATTTCAGCAGATTACCGGGTATGCAGAGAAAAATGTAGAGGCTACTCTCCGGACTTATGTGCAGCATTGTAATAATGCGCGTTTTATTTTTGCCGGGAGCCAGCGTCATGTGATGGGGAATATGTTTTTGACGCCTTCCAGACCTTTTTATCAAAGTGTGTCAATGATGCATTTGGAAAGTATTCCTTTAGAAGAATACATTCGTTTTGCATGTATGCATTTCAAACGTGCAGGCAAAGAAATGGAAGAAAGTGCTGTTACCACAGTTTATCAACAGTTTGAAGGAGTCACATGGTATATACAAAAAGTATTGAATACACTTTATGATATGACCCCGGAGCACGGAGTCTGTAAAGTGGAAATGGTGTCAGAGGCTATTCGGCAGATTATTGATTCATTCAGATATACTTATTCGGAAATCCTTTTTCGTTTGCCGGAAAAGCAAAAGGAGTTACTGATTGCTATCACTAAAGAGGGAAAAGCGAAAGCTATCACTTCCGGTGCTTTCATAAAGAAATACAGACTGGCTTCAGCCAGTTCTGTGCAGGCAGCATTGAAAGGATTATTAGAAAAGGATTTTGTGACCCAGGAAAAGGGAGTGTATCAAATATATGATCGTTTCTTGGGTATTTGGTTGAAAGAGAATTATTGAGTCGTTTTTTGTTTGTTGAAACGTGCTTTTCGATAAATCGCGTTAATAATTAGCTGAAACTACTGCCTGTTAATCAGTTTTATTGTATCTTTGCGGTCTTAACTTTTTTAATGGTAAATAATGAAGGAATTTCTACAACTAATGCGACGTTTCGTGTCGCCTTATAAGAAGTATATCGGCTGGGCTATTTTGCTGAATATTTTGTCTGCTGTATTCAACGTGTTTTCATTTACTTTTTTAATTCCTATTCTGAGTATTCTGTTTAAAACAGAAGGAGCGGATAAAGTATACCATTTTATGGAATGGGGTAGTGGTGATTTAGCAGATGTTGCCAAGAATAACTTCTATTATTACATATCTCAAATGATAATGGATAATGGTCCTACTATAGCCCTTATCTTTTTAGGATTGTTCCTGATGATAATGACATTGTTTAAAACCGGTTGTTACTTTGCTTCTTCAGCTGTAATGATTCCATTGCGTACGGGAGTAGTACGTGATATTCGTATTATGGTATATGCAAAAGTAATGCGCTTGCCAATGTCTTTTTTCTCTGAAGAAAGAAAGGGAGATATCATAGCTCGTATGAGTGGTGACGTGGGAGAGGTTGAAAACTCCATTACTAGTTCGTTGGATATGTTGATGAAGAGTCCGATTCTGATTCTTCTTTATTTTATCACTTTGGTTATAACGAGTTGGCAGTTGACCCTTTTTACCATCGTTGTATTGCCGGGAATGGGTTGGCTGATGGGAGCGGTCGGAAGAAAACTGAAACGCCAGTCATTGGAGGCACAGTCAAAATGGAGTGATACGATGTCGCAATTGGAAGAAACATTGGGTGGATTGCGTATTATCAAAGCTTTTATTGCAGAAGATAAGATGATTAATCGTTTTACCAAATGTAGTAATGAATTGCGTGATGCTTCGAATAAAGTTGCTATACGTCAGGCATTAGCACATCCGATGAGTGAGTTTTTGGGAACCATTCTGATTGTAGCCGTACTGTGGTTTGGTGGTACATTGATTTTGGGACAGAATGCAACCATCGATGCTCCGACATTTATCTTCTATATGGTTATCCTGTATAGTGTAATCAATCCGTTGAAAGACTTTGCTAAAGCAGGATATAACATTCCGAAAGGTTTGGCTTCTATGGAACGTGTTGATAAAATCCTGAAAGCAGAGAATAAGATTAAGGAGATTCCGAATCCGAAACCGTTGAAAGGTTTGAATGACAAGATTGAATTTAAAGATATCTCTTTCAGCTACGATGGTAAAAGAGAGGTACTGAAACATGTAAATTTGACAGTTCCCAAAGGAAAAACGATTGCACTGGTTGGACAGTCAGGTTCCGGTAAATCTACCTTAGTCGATTTGTTGCCACGTTACCATGATGTACAGGAAGGTGATATTACCATTGACGGAACGAGCATCCGCGACGTGCGTATTGCTGATTTGCGTAGTCTGATTGGTAATGTAAACCAGGAAGCTATTTTGTTTAATGATACATTCTTCAATAACATTGCTTTTGGTGTGGAGAATGCGACAATGGAACAAGTGGTAGAGGCAGCAAAGATTGCCAATGCACATGATTTCATCATGGAGAAACCGGAAGGATATAACATGAATATCGGTGACCGTGGTGGTAAATTGTCCGGTGGTCAGCGCCAGCGTATCAGTATCGCCCGTGCCATCCTGAAGAACCCTCCGATTCTGATTCTCGATGAGGCTACTTCTGCATTGGATACCGAATCAGAACGTCTCGTGCAGGAAGCGTTGGAACGTTTGATGAAAACACGTACAACGATTGCTATTGCCCACCGTCTTTCTACTATTAAGAATGCAGATGAAATCTGCGTGTTATATGAAGGAGAAATTGTAGAACGTGGTAAGCATGAGGAACTTATAGAATTAAACGGCTATTACAAACGCCTGCATGATATGCAACAACTGTAATGCAGCAATTGTAATTTTTTGATAATGCAATGATATTATTAAGTTTTGATACAGAAGAATTTGATGTACCTCGTGAACATGGCGTAGACTTTCCGCTGGATGAAGCGATGAAAGTATCAGTCTATGGTACGAACCGGATACTGGACTGCCTGAAAAAAAACGGGGTGAAAGCTACCTTCTTCTGTACAAGCAATTTTGCAGAAAATGCGCCGGAGGTGATGCGGCGCATTATGGACGAAGGACATGAAGTGGCTGCGCATGGATGTGACCATTGGCAACCGCAGGCTTCCGATGTCAGCCGTTCAAAAGAAATCTTGGAACGTCTTACCGGCAGAACGATAGAAGGCTATCGCCAACCGCGTATGTTTCCCGTATCAGATACGGAACTTGAACGAATGGGGTATGTGTACAACTCCTCATTGAATCCCGCATTTATCCCCGGAAGATATATGCATTTATCAGAGCCGCGTACCTGCTTTATGACAGGCAAACTACTTCAAATCCCGGCTTCTGTAACTCCATGGATTCGTTTCCCGCTATTTTGGTTGTCTTGTCATAATCTGCCGATGTGGCTTTATCAAAGCCTGGTAAACCGGGTGTTGAAACATGACGGATATTTTGTGACCTATTTCCACCCATGGGAGTTCTATCCGTTGGGTGAACATCCTGAATTTAAAATGCCTTTTATCATCCGCAACCATTCCGGCAAAGGAATGGAGGAACGTTTGGATATGCTTATCCGCAACCTGAAAGAAAAAGGCTATCCTTTTATGACTTACTCGGAGTTTGCGCAGATAAAACTGGCTGAACTAAATAAACCGGACGAAAAATGATTAAATTGGCTATTGTATCCCCCTGCTATAATGAGGAGGAAGTGTTGGAAGAGTCAACCACCCGTTTGACAGCTTTGTTTGATGACTTGGTGGCGAAAAAAAAGATCAGTGCCGACAGTTTTGTGCTCTTTGTGAATGATGGCAGTAAAGATCGTACATGGAGCATTATTAAACAACTGCACCGGACGAATCCATATATAAAAGGAATGAACCTGGCTCGCAACGTAGGACATCAGTATGCCATCATGGCCGGTATGATGACCGCTAAAGATTGGAGCGATGCCGTTATTACCATTGATGCCGATTTGCAGGATGACCTGAATGCGATTGAGGAGATGATCGATGCTTATACACAAGGATATGATGTCGTATACGGGGTGAAAGTATCCCGCCAGGCAGATCCGATGCTGAAACGTCTTTCCGCAACCGCTTTTTATAAATTACAGCACCGGATGGGAGTAGAGACAATCTACAATCATGCGGATTTCCGTTTTTTGAGTAGGAGAGTACTGGAACAGCTGTCTCATTATCAAGAACGTAATGTCTATTTGCGTGGTATTATCCCATTGCTGGGTTTTCCTTCTACTACGGTAGATGACGTAATCCGGGAACGGACAGCCGGAACCTCCAAATATACAGTAAGAAAGATGTTCAGCCTGGCCTTGGACGGAATAACCTCTTTCTCGGTGAAGCCTATTTACGGTATTGTTTATCTGGGAATTATATTTGTTTTTATCAGTATACTGATAGGAATTTATGTATTGTATTCTTTAATTTCGGGTACGGCAGAGCATGGCTGGGCATCTTTGATGTTGTCTGTCTGGTTTGTTGGTGGAATTGTTCTAATGTCAATAGGAGCTGTCGGGTTGTATATTGGGAAAATCTATAAAGAAGTAAAACGTCGTCCGCTCTATAATGTGGAAGAAGTACTATACGATGACCAAGATAAGTAAAGCTATATTTGACAGGCATCCGGACTGGCGGGATAAGTTCTGGCAATTCGTTCGTTTCGGAGTTGTCGGTACTGTATCCTCGGCTATTCATTACGGAGTGTATTGTCTGGTTTTACTGGTTGCAAACGCTAATATCTCTTTTACGGCAGGTTATGCCGTCGGATTTATTTGCAATTATTTCCTGACTACCTTTTTTACTTTTCGTTCCAAGCCCTCGTCTCGCAATGCGGTTGGGTTTGGCTTTAGTCATCTGATTAATTATCTGCTTGAGATTGGTTTGTTGAATCTCTTCCTTTGGATGGGGGCAGGCGAACTTCTGGCGCCGATACTGGTGATGATAATTGTAGTACCTATCAATTTCCTAATTCTTCATTTCGTTTATATCTACAAAGGGAGAAAATAATTTTATTAAATCTCTTTCATTTAATTCATAAAAAGAAAAGGCTATTATGAAACGTTTTCTAAATCTTATTGTATATATACTCACAATACATGTTTCGGCTTTGCTGATCGCAGGACTGTTTCGCCTGGTACTTTTTATCTCATCCTATCATCAATTGACTTCTGAAGCCTTGTCGGATAAGAGCCTTTCAATGCTTGCTTTTGTGCATGGTGTCTGGTTTGATAATGTGATCGGTTGTTACATACTTCTGTTGCCGCTGGCAATTGCGGTGGTGTGTGGAGTCTGCAACTACTATGGGAAAGCATTGTTCCGTTTTTTCACAATCTTTTTCAGTGTGTTTTATGGACTGGTCTATTTAATCAGTGCGTCGGACATACCCTACTTTGCCTATTTCTTTAAGCATATCAATTCTTCTATATTCGAATGGTTCGGTTATGCAGGAACTACCGCCGGAATGATATTGGGAGAAAGTGCCTATTACTTGTCCATCGGATTATTCCTGCTCTTCTTGGCCGGGTTCATAGTATGGCTTGTCTGTCTGTCGCGTTATTTCCATCGTCGTAGCCTTACCATTTCCGCTTCGTTCCCATTTTGGAAGAGAGGAGTTGTGGTTCTGGTCGGAGCTTGTCTGATCGGTCTCTGCATCTTTGGAATTCGGGGGCGTACAGGTTATAATCCGATCAAAGTGAGTGCGGCATATTTCTGTCAGGATGCTTTTCTGAATCAATTGGGAGTAAGTCCGACTTTTAATCTGTTGACGAGTGTGATGGATGATATGCGTCCTGAAAATAAATACTTGCATCTGATGGATGAGCAGGAAGCCATAACTAAGGCGCAAGCTCTGCTCAATCGTCAGGGAGAGGTAGCTGTCTCACCGTTGGCTGTGTACAGACATGCTTCAAAAGCAGATAGTGTGCAGCAAGGTCGCCCCAATGTTGTACTGATTATGATGGAATCCATGTCCAGTAAACTGATGAAGCATTTTGGGCAATCAGAAACGCTGACTCCTTTCCTGGATAGTCTGTATACCCGTTCTATTAGCTTCCGTAATTTCTATTCGGCAGGAATCCATACGAATCATGGTTTGTATGCCACCTTATATTCTTTCCCGGCGATGATGAAACGAAACCTCATGAAAGGCTCTGTCATTCCCCGCTATTCGGGACTGCCTACTGTCCTGAAAGAAAACGGTTATTATAACCTTTTCTTTATGACGCACGAAGGGCAGTATGATAATATGAACGCTTTCTTCCGGACAAACGGCTATGATGAAGTGTTCTCACAAGAAAATTATCCGGCTGATAAGGTTGTGAATAGCTTCGGAGTACAGGATGATTTCCTGTATGACTATGCAATTCCGGTATTGAATCAGCGGGCTGCCACCGGAGAGCCTTTCTTTGCTACTTTGTTGTCCATCAGCAATCATCCGCCGTATGTGATACCTCCTTTCTTCCATCCGAAAACGAGTGAACCCGAGATGCAGATTGTTGAGTACGCGGATTGGGCTTTGCGTAAGTTTTTTGAAGAGGCACGTAAACAGCCCTGGTTTGATAATACGATATTTGTGTTGGAAGGAGATCATGGCAAATTGGTGGGAGACGCCGAATGTGAGCTGCCGGAATCTTATAACCATATCCCGCTGATGATTTACTCCAGCCGTATTCATCCGGAAGAGAAAAACACTTTTGGAGGTCAGGTAGATATACAGCCTACGATATTGGGGCTGTTGAATATTGATTATCTACAGAATAATTTTGGAGTGGATTTGCTGAAAGAAGAACGTCCCTGTATGTTTTATACTGCCGACAATATGATTGTGGGACGCAATGATACGTTATTGTATCTTTATAATTACGAGACGCAGCAGGAATTTACTTATCATATAGACAATGGCAAATTGAAAGCCGTTCCGATGGATGATCGCTTTTTGCCTTTAAAAGAATATAGTTTTTCCATGCTCCAATCGGCAGAGTTCCTTGTGAAGCATGGAAAAACGGTAAATACTGTCCCTTTTACTCAACAATAGGAGTAGTTTCGGTTTTTTCAGGCTGTTCGTTTTTAATGAACTTGTATACTTTGGCTATTTGCCGGAGCACTCGTTTAGGAGATTCGTAAACCTGTTCGAACTGATACCCCTCTTTCTCAAATTCAGGAAGATATTTCTCTGCGTCATTGGTGCCGATCAACAAGAAACCTTTGGCAGGACGTTTTTGGTAGAAGTTGTCGAGACGGTTATTCAGGTAGAAATTAATCTCGAAGTAATGCACAGGGTCACCTGCCGCATGCAGACTTTCTTCAATGAATTCGTACATAGTCCCTTCGCTTTCCGGCGCAATCTTTTCGATCTCTGCAGCGACGAATTTGACGGATTTCGAATTTAATGCTGCCGGCTGATAAGCACCGTCTAATGCAAGGTATAATCCCATGGTAAGCACGACGAGGGCATACAGGAAGCGGTTGCTCAATGCATGTTTCCGTTGATAGAACCACCAGTAGATACCGAGGACGGTAGGAACGGCAACCAGCAACAAGGCCCCTGCACCGCTGATATTCTGTATGGCGCGCATGAAATTAATGTTGTCCTGTGCGTGACGGCCATGGAAGATTGTTTCAGGGATGAGCCCGCATTTTAACACAATGAAGCAAGTGAACAGCAACAGGCTGATTGCCGCAAGAATACTTCCATATACTTTGATGACTTTGGATTGCTTCTTGACCAGATAAAATAGATATTTGGCAAGAAAATAAGCAATGAAAGGATAGATAGGCATCAGGTAGACGCTGCGTTTGCTCTGCGGAATGCAGTAGAAAACGAAGATGACGACGATGCTGGTGAAAGAGAATAAATCCACCGGATCCATATTCTTTATCCAAGCAGTGAAACGTTTCCACCAGGCGGCTGGCTGGATATTGAACTTACGGTAAGTCAGGCTGAACAGAGAAAGTACGATTAACAGTGTCCAGGGAACATATCCGGCAAACAAGGTCACAAAATTATAGTGCCAGGGGTTCACGCATGAATCATAACTCATGGTATTCGTCATACGGCCGAGGTTTTCTTCCATCACTAATGCGAGGAATTCTTCTCCACCTTGTTGGTAAGCAGCTACATACCAGCAGATAGGCAGGATGAGAGAAAGGATAGCCCAGGCGGAAAGCAGCAGGAATGCCTTGAAGAAGTTGACACCTCGGAGCAACAAGAATATGCCTACAACTAAGCATGGAATGATAGTACCTACCGGTCCTTTAGTCAGTGTTCCGCAACTCATCAGGAGAATGGCCAGCCAGGGAATACCTTTGAGCCCCTTCTCATACCATCTGTAGAGACAATATAGAGCGCCAACGGTGAGAGCTGTCAATACCATGTCCACCCGGCAGTTGGCTCCGGCCCGGTGTAATTCGAAATTAGTCAGGGTAATAAAGGCGGCCAATAACGCCAGTTGCACTCCTTTTCTTTTGGCAAAGAACAGAAAGCCGCAGAGAGTCATGGCAATCAAGGCGATGGCGGACGGCAGGCGGGAGGTCATTTCTGTGACTTGCCCTCCGTTCACTACTGCTGATACAGCAGCGATGCTCCAATGGAAGAAAGGCGGTTTGTAAGCCATTTCTCCTCCGTTGTTTCTGGGTAAGATCCAGTTTCCGCTATCCAGCATGGAATAGGAAACAATAGCTTCGCGAGGCTCACCTTTCGTGTGGTATTCCGACAAGCCGAGGAAAGGCAGGATAGTAACTACGCAAATGACTAATAACAGCCAGAAAGCTTTGTTTGAAGTCAATGTTTTCATCTTTTCTTATGATTGAAATTTATGTTCTTTTATTTTCTGCCGAAGTCGGCCGGAATTTCTCCCCATTCTTTCGTTTCCCATTTCAGGATACGAGTGGTATATGTATTTTCCCGCAACCATTTTTCTGCCCGTTCGATCAATAAAAACAGTTCTTCCGTCTCCGGAGTGCGGGGGAGCTTGGTTTTGCACTTCTTCTGTCGTACCCAGCTGATCGCATTGGCGCTGTCGCTGTAAATAGGCATGTCGAAACCTTTGTTCTTCAACAACGCCAACCCGTGTACGATGGCTAGAAACTCACCGATATTATTCGTGCCTTTCATCGGGCCGAAATGAAAAATTTCCTGACGGCTGGCAATGTGTACTCCACGATACTCCATCGGTCCCGGATTGCCGCTACAGGCTGCATCGACTGCCAGGCTATTGTCGATCACGCAAGAGGGTAAAGCATCTGACGAAGGTTTGGAACCTCCTGATTTAGACTTTGCGTTTTTGCCGATATAAGCGTATGGAGACATTGTCAGCGCGCGTTCCGCTTCTTCGCGCGTATCGAATGATTTGTATTTGGCAGCTTCGTATCCTTTGATTTGAAGCTGGCAGTCTGTCCAGGAAGTGTAAATCCCGGGTGTGACGCCTTCCCATACGACATAAAATTTTTGTTTTGCCATTTTTCTGACGATAAATTTAGATAGTCAATGAATTGACGCTGCGAAGGTACAAATATATTCTCTAACTGAACAAGTTAGGGGGGATACTTGTTATAAAAAAAAGAGAGTTTTAAGAATATAAAATAAGAAAGGAACTATGATGGAAAGATCTTTTAGTGAAGCTTTGAAACAACGTCGGACTTACTATTCAATTACTAATCAGTCACCTATATCCGATCAGGAGATCGAATGTATCGTTAATATGACCGTGCGTCACGTACCGTCAGCATTCAATTCACAGACTACACGTGTGGTGCTCCTGTTGGGAGAATCTCATAAGAAACTGTGGCAGATCGTGAAAGATGCATTGAAGAAGATTGTACCGGCTGAAGCTTTTGCAAAGACAGAAGAGAAGATAGATCATTCCTTTGCCTGTGGCTACGGAACTGTACTGTTCTTTGAGGATCAAAAAGTAGTGAAAGGACTTCAGGAGGCTTTCCCGTCTTATCAGGAGAACTTCCCGGGATGGTCATTGCAGACTTCTGCCATGCACCAGCTGGCTATCTGGGTGATGCTTGAGGATGTAGGTTTCGGAGCATCGCTGCAACACTATAACCCGTTGATTGATGAAGAAGTGCGCCGTGCATGGAACTTGCCGGAACATTGGCATCTGATTGCGGAAATGCCGTTCGGACTTCCTATTGGCAAACCGGGTGAAAAAGAATTTCAGCCGCTTGAAGAACGGGTGAGAATCTTTAAATAAATCGGGAATGAAGAATGAATAATGAAGAATTGGATGGCATAATGGCTAAAATTCTTCATTCTTCATTCTTCATTCTTCATTAAATGATTAATTTTGTGAGCAAAATTAGTCATTTATGGTTCGTATCTTCCTTACCGGCTATATGGGTGCCGGAAAAACGACGCTGGGTAAAGCATTTGCCCGGCAGATGGATATACCGTTCGTTGATCTGGACTGGTATATCGAAGAGCGTTTTCACAAAACCGTTGGAGAATTATTCACTGAACGAGGCGAAACAGGATTCAGGGAACTGGAGCGGAATATGCTTCATGAAGTAGCCGAGTTTGAGAATGTGGTAATTTCGACGGGAGGTGGAGCGCCTTGTTTTTTTGATAATATGGACTTTATGAACCGGACCGGAAAGACGGTTTTTCTCGATGTGCATCCGGATGTGCTGTTCAGACGCTTGCGTGTGGCTAAACAGCAACGCCCTATTCTTCAGGGGAAAGAGGATGACGAACTGAAAGCGTTCATCGTTCAGGCGCTTGAGAAACGCGCACCTTTTTATCACCAGGCACAATATATCTTTAATGCAGACGAATTGGAAGACCGTTGGCAGATTGAAACATCGGTGCAACGTTTGCAACAACTTCTTGGATTATAATCTGTGCCTAAATTGTATATCAGACTTTATTTTTTTGATACTCTTTATTGTTCATTCAGTCAATATTAGTACCTTGCACTCGTTATGAGATTTTTTTTATTGACTAATAACACAAAATTAAGGTAAAGTCTATATCATGAAAATTTTAAAAGAGAAATTTGGAGAGTTATCCGCTAGAATAAAAGCATCCGGACAGCCTGCAAGAGTATGGTTTCCACAGTATACACCGGCCTCATTATTAAATGCGGAAAATTGGTGGGAAGCATTGGCTGTATGTGAATATGCTTTGGACACAAAAGAAGACGAGAAATTAACAGAAGATTTTTTTGAACTGATATTCAGTGCTTTTGACTGTAACGTAGAGGTCGATCTCAATGCAGAAGAATATGAATTCTGGTGGGAGAAGGTAATGCAGGTATGCGACCGGGTAGCTGTGTTTAGCGGTGCGGGATGGGCACAGAAGGGTGCGCAATATTCTGAAGCCCGTTATGGAAAGCGGGATATGAGTTATTTGTTTCCGTATTACGAAAAGGCTGCCGATATGGGTTGGGCTGAAGCGGAAGCAACTGTTGCCTATTGGCGATACATGGGATTCTATTGTGAACAAAATAAAGAAGAGGGCGAACGACGTTTTGCTGCTCTCACTTCTCCCGAAGCTATTTTATGGGGAAAACATTATCGTGCTTTTGTCGAAGAATTTACAGGCGATAAAGCGAAAGCATCGCAGATGCGTCATGACCTGCTTGCCGAACTGCCAGCAGGAGAACGTTTGCGTGCTCATGTATATGCAGCACTGGGAGACGCACTCGACAGGGCGGAAGGCAGCGTGGCAGAGGAAGCTGCTTACTACGAAAAGTCTCTGGAGATAGTTCCCAATCTTTATAGTCTTAAAAATCTGGCTACCCTTTATTTCCGTTATCCGGAACTGAATAAACCGAAAGAACTGGGCTTTGAACTTTGGAAAAAAGCCTGGCATGCAGGGGTGTGGTCTGCCGCTAACTTCCTGGGATATAATTATCAGGAAGAAGAATGGCTGGATATGCCGAAAGCTATTGAATGGCTGGAAAAGGGGATGCTTTATTGTGAATCTTACAGTGCGTATGAACTGGCGCTGATCTACCTGTATAATGATGAATATAAGAACGTGGAACGTGGACTGGTGTGTCTGAACCGTTGCGTGGAAGATAACTATATACAAGGTATAGAAGGACTGGCTAATATCTATTTCAACGGTGAATTGGTGGAAGAGGACATGAATCGTGCGAAAGAATTGTTGGAGAAGGCTATTGAACTGGGTTCGGGAAATGCAGCTTATCGTCTAGGCTGGATGTATGAGCGTGGCTTCTTGTCTGAACAACCGGATTATGTGAAGGCGTTTGAGTATTATGAAAAGGCAGCTTCGCTGAACAATGCCGACGGATATTGTCGGATGGCGCTTTATCTGGCTAATGGATATAGCGGTGTAAAAGATGCCGATAAGTCAAGAGAATGTTATGAAAAAGCAGCCGAACTGGATTCCTGCTTTGCTCTTGTAGAACTGGCGTTCTTGTATGAGAATGGCGATGGAGTGGAGAAGAACTATGAAAAGGCATTTGAACTGATTAGTAGGGCTGCCGGACAGGGTTATCCTTATGCGATGTTCCGTTCTGGTCTTTATATGGAAAAGGGTGTTCTTGGCGAAGCAAAACCGGAAGAGGCGTTCGCTTGGTATACAAAGGCGGCTGAAGCGGATGATAATGATGCGATTTTTGCTCTGGGACGCTGCTATAAAGAAGGAATCGGAACGGCAGAAGACTGGGATAAGGCACTCGAATGGTTCGGCAAAGGAGCGGAGAAGGAAGAGTCCCGTTGTTTGACAGAGCTGGGCCTGGCTTATGAAAATGGCAATGGCGTGGAAGAAAATCCGCAAAAGGCTGTGGAATATATGATGAAAGCTGCTGAACAGGACTATGGTTATGCCCAGTTTAAGATGGGAGATTATTATTTCTTTGGTTGCGGTCCCTGTCTGGAAGACAATAAAAAGGCTATGGAATGGTATGAGAAGGCTGTGGCCAACGAAATTCCAATGGCAATGTTGCGTATGGGTGAGTATTACCTGTATGATTATGACAGTCTGAACGAATCGGAAAAGGCTTTTGCCTATTTCAAGAAAGCTGCCGAATACGAGTGGTATAGCGAAGGATTGGGTATCTGTTATGAAATGGGTATCGGAGTGGAAGATAATGAAACGGAAGCTTTTAAATATTATACGCTGGCTGCGGATAATGGAAATACGATGAGTATGTATCGTACCGGACTTTGCTATTACAACGGAGTAGGTGTGAAACAGAACTATGCCGAAGCTTACCGCTGGTTTACGGATGCGGCAGGGAATGAAAATATTGCTGCGACTTATTATCTCGGTAAGATGATGATGTATGGCGAAGGTTGTACTCCTGATCCGGAAGCTGCGGTGCAATGGCTGCTGAAAGCTGCTGAAAAAAATAGCGACAAAGCGCAATTTGAACTTGGAAATGCCTATCTGACGGGCAAAGGCGTGGAAGAAAACGATGAAATTGCAATGGAATGGTTCGAAAAGGCCGCAGAGAATGGCAATGAGAAAGCTCTTAAAATTACCGGAAGGAGGAGAAAGTAAAAGAGGAACATGGAAAAAGAAGGGAATAATCTGTTTCAGGTCAATCTTAAAGGTATGATTGCCCTGTTATCAGAGCACATTTATAGTAACCCGAATACTTTTGTTCGCGAACTGTTGCAGAATTGCGTAGATGCCATCACGGCACTACGCAATATCGACGAGAATTATAAAGGACGTATCGATGTCTTTCTGAATGAGGACAAAACGGTGGTGTTCAGGGATAATGGAATCGGACTGAAAGAGGAGGAAGTTTATCGTTTTCTGACGGTTATCGGAGAGAGTTCAAAACGGGATACTCCCGATGCGGACGATTTTATCGGAAGGTTCGGTATCGGATTGTTATCTTGTTTTGTGGTGACTAATGAAATCACCGTGGAGAGTCGTTCGGCAATGGGCGGACAACCTGTTTGCTGGTGTGGCAAAGTAGATGGGACGTATCAGCTGACTTTATCGGACGAAGAACGGCCTATCGGGTCGCAGGTGGTGTTGCATCCGAAAGGAGACTGGATGCATCTTTTTGAATATGAAACGTTTAAGAAGATACTGGTCAGTTATGGGGAAGTGTTGCCATATCCTATCTATCTGCATTATCAGGGGGAAGAGGAGTTGGTAAATACGCCTTCGCCTGTATGGCTTGATCCGAAGGCGACTCGTAAGGAGTTGCTGGATTATGGGGCAAAAGTATTCCAGTCGTCTGCTCTTGATGCTTTCCGGATTTATACTGAAAGTGGTAAGGTAGAAGGGGTGCTTTATGTTTTGCCTTTCCGAACACAATTTTCAGTACGCAATTCTCATAAGGTATATCTCAAACGTATGCTGTTGAGTGAGGACGATTGTAATCTGCTGCCGCCGTGGGCTTTCTTTATCCGTTGTCTGGTGAATGCGGACGGATTGCTGTCTACTGCTTCCCGCGAGTCTTTGGTGAGCAATGACCAGCTGAAGGATGCACGGAAAGAGATCGGGATAGCTATCAAGGATTATCTGCGGGGATTGGTGCAGAATGACCGAGCTATGTTCAACCGGATCTTGGATGTTCATCACTTCCATATCAAGGCGATTGCTTCGGAAGATAATGAACTGCTCCGTTTGTTTATGGATTACCTTCCTTTTGAAACAAATAAGGGGCTGCGTGGTTTTGGAAGTATTCGCTCGGCAAGCAATGTGATATGCTATACCAAGAATCTGGAAGATTTCCGTCAGGTGCGCCGTATAGCCGGAGCACAAGGATGGTTGGTGGTGAATGCTGCTTACACCTTTGATGAAACTTTGTTGAAAAAGTATGTCCGTCTGAATCCGGAACTTACGTTGGATGAAATATCTCCTTCACGGTTGCTGGAACAGTTTGGCGAAGTGGAGGCGAATAAAGAGTTTCAGGCTTTTGAAATGAAAGCGAACGAGCTGTTGAAGCGGTTTGGCTGTGTCTGCCGTCTGAAACATTTTACTCCGGTGGATATTCCGGTAATCTTTGTGGCAGAGGAAAAGGAGAATGTAGCTAAAAGTGCCAATAATCCGTTGGCGGCTGTATTGGGGGCTGTGAATACTGCCAAGCAGATTCCACCGACACTCACTTTCAATGCGGATAACGAAATGGTGCAGACTTTATTGCAAATACAGGGAGACAATAAACTGTTTCAGCATGTGGTGCATATATTGTATGTACAGTCGCTTTTGCAAGGTAAATATCCGGTGAACAGTGAAGAAATGGAGCTTTTCAACCGTTCGCTTAGCGAACTGATGACTTCGAAAATGAATGATTTTATAAATTTCCTGAATTAAAAAAAGAGTATGAGATACACACTTGAAATACAAAAACTGCTGTTGCAGACACAGAATGACAGCCTGCATCCCCGTGAAAAAGCCAATCTATTGAAAGAAGCTATCCGCATCGCTGATGAGAACGAAGATGTGGAATGGGCTACGGAGTTGAGACTGGATCTTATCTATGAACTGAATCTTCTTTCGGCAGATGCGGAAGAGATTACCGTGTTCTCTAAAATCCTGGATGATTACGAGAATCACAAGGATGTAATCAAAGAAGATGACTTGTTGTGGAAATATAAATGGATCTGGGCTTGTACGTTCGATCTGCCGGAAATTCCGATGGAACAGGTGAAAGCGATCGGTGAGGATTATAAAACCCGTATTCTCCGGAATGGATATTCTTTGCGGAGTTATTATCACCGCTGGTCTGTGGAATGTGTTTGGATGCGCCAGTATGACAAGGCAAAAGAATACATTGACAAGATGCTGAATGAAAAGATAGACGGTCAGTCGTGTGAGGCTTGCGAACTGAATTTTATGCTGGATTATTATTTGGAAACAGGGCAGTTTGATGAGGCTTACAGCCGGGCGCAGCCATTGATTAATAAGCAGGTCACCTGTTATGAAGCCAATTTGCGGGCTTACTTGAAGCTCTCCTATTATGCACAGAAAGCTGGCAAACCGGAGGTTGCCGCTGATATGTGTGCACGTGCCGAAGAAGCATTGCAGGGAAGAGAAAAGGATGAATATCTTTTGCTTTACTTGGGATTGTTTATTGCTTATAATATAATGACGAAGCCGGAAAGAGGCTGGGAGTATGCCGAGCGGTGCATCGGTTGGAGTTTGCGTACGAATACGTTGAAGAGATATCGCTTCTCTTGCGATATGGTAGAGGCCTTGAAGTATGAGACCCGTCCGGAAGTCTCCTTATCGTTGCCGGAGGAATTCCCTCTTTACCGTCCGGACGGAATTTATCAGGTCAGCGAGCTTCGCAATTATTTCTATCAGCAAGCAGAAGAGCTGGCACTTCGCTATGATGTCCGCAACGGAAATAGTGGTTATATGGACCGTTTGAAACAATTAATGTCCAATTAATTGCCAACATGTAGATTAATCCGTATTTTTGCCGTCCAATTATTTACTAAAAACACTGAATAACAGAAAATGAGAAAGTGGCGTATTGAAGATTCTGAGGAACTCTACAACATCACAGGTTGGGGTACCTCGTACTTTGGTATTAATGACAAAGGTCATGTCGTTGTTACACCTCGTAAAGATGGAGTATCCGTTGATTTGAAAGAACTGGTCGATGAGTTACAATTGCGTGATGTGGCATCTCCCATGCTGGTGCGTTTCCCGGATATTTTGGACAACCGTATTGAAAAGATGTCATCCTGCTTTAAACAGGCAGCCGAGGAGTATGGTTATAAAGCCCAGAACTTTATTATTTATCCGATTAAGGTCAACCAAATGCGCCCTGTGGTGGAAGAAATTATCAGCCACGGAAAGAAGTTCAATCTCGGACTGGAAGCCGGTTCTAAACCGGAACTCCATGCGGTGATTGCGGTCAATACGGACTCTGACTCATTGATTGTTTGCAACGGATATAAAGACGAAAGTTATATTGAACTGGCTCTGCTTGCTCAAAAGATGGGTAAACGTATCTATCTCGTTGTGGAGAAGATGAACGAACTGAAGCTGATAGCAAAAATGGCAAAGCAGCTGAATGTGCAGCCTAACATTGGTATACGTATCAAACTCGCTTCTTCCGGAAGCGGAAAGTGGGAAGAGTCGGGAGGAGATGCCAGCAAGTTTGGCTTGACTTCCAGTGAACTTCTCGAAGCGCTCGATTTTCTGGAGAGCAAAGGCTTGAAAGATTGTCTGAAGCTGATTCATTTCCATATCGGTAGTCAGGTGACGAAGATCCGTCGTATCAAAACGGCTTTGCGTGAGGCTTCACAATTCTACGTGCAGCTCCATTCAATGGGGTTCAATGTGGAGTTTGTTGATATTGGCGGTGGACTGGGAGTGGATTATGACGGAACCCGTTCGTCCAATAGTGAAGGTAGTGTAAACTATTCCATTCAGGAATATGTAAACGACTCTATCTCTACGCTGGTAGACGTGAGCGATAAAAATGGCATCCCGCATCCGAATATCATAACGGAAAGTGGGCGTGCATTGACGGCACACCATTCTGTTCTCATTTTTGAAGTTCTTGAAACCGCTACTTTACCCGAATGGGATGACGAGGAGGAAATTGCTCCGGATGCACACGAATTGGTGCAGGAGTTATATGGAATCTGGGATTCGCTGAATCAGAACAAGATGTTGGAAGCATGGCACGATGCGCAGCAGATCAGGGAGGAAGCATTGGACTTGTTCAGTCATGGAATCGTGGATCTGAAAACCCGCGCACAAATCGAGCGTCTGTATTGGTCTATTACACGTGAGATTAATCAGATTGCCGCCGGTTTGAAGCATGCGCCCGATGAATTCCGTGGATTGTCCAAACTGCTTGCCGATAAATATTTCTGTAACTTCTCGCTGTTTCAGTCACTTCCTGACTCTTGGGCAATTGACCAGATATTCCCGATCATGCCTATTCAGCGATTGGATGAAAAACCGGAGCGTTCGGCTACCTTGCAAGATATAACCTGTGATTCGGACGGCAAAATTGCCAACTTTATCTCTACCCGTAACGTGGCTCATTATCTGCCTGTACATGCACTGAAGAAAACAGAACCTTATTATGTGGCTGTATTCCTGGTGGGTGCTTATCAGGAGATTTTAGGAGATATGCATAATTTGTTCGGTGATACGAACGCCGTGCATGTTTCGGTGAACGAGAAAGGATATAATATCGAACAGATTATCGACGGAGAAACGGTAGCGGAGGTGTTGGACTATGTGCAGTACAATCCGAAGAAGCTGGTACGTACGCTCGAAACTTGGGTGACGAAATCAGTGAAAGAAGGAAAAATCTCCTTGGAAGAAGGAAAAGAATTCCTTTCCAACTATCGTTCGGGGCTTTACGGATATACTTATCTGGAATAACCGGCAGGGTGCCGGAGCCGGATTCTCCATTCGGTGAACTTATTAGAAATCAAGAAATGAGAGAAAAACTAACAGTTATTAAGGTGGGTGGCAAAATCGTAGAAGAGGAAGCCACCCTTCGTCAGTTGTTAAATGACTTTGCCGCTATTGACGGACATAAAGTGTTGGTTCATGGTGGCGGTCGTTCGGCAACAAAGATTGCCGCGCAACTGGGTATTGAAAGCAAAATGGTAAATGGTCGTCGGATTACCGATGCCGAAACGTTGAAAGTCGTAACGATGGTGTACGGCGGATTGGTGAATAAAAATATTGTGGCAGGTCTGCAAGCACGCGGAGTCAATGCACTCGGATTGACCGGAGCGGATATGAATGTAATCCGTTCGGTGAAACGTCCGGTGAAAGAAGTAGACTACGGGTTTGTGGGAGATGTGGAACAGGTGGATGCTACTTTATTGTCGGATTTGATACATAAAGGCGTTGTTCCCGTGATGGCTCCATTGACGCACGACGGTCACGGCAATATGTTGAATACGAATGCAGATACCATTGCCGGGGAAACAGCGAAAGCGTTGTCGGCTCTGTTTGATGTGACATTGGTGTATTGTTTCGAGAAGAAAGGTGTGTTGCGTGACGAGAATGATGACGACAGTGTGATTCCTCAAATCACCCGTGCCGAATTTGAACAATATGTAGCCGATGGCGTTATTCAAGGAGGTATGATTCCTAAGTTGGAAAATTCTTTTGAAGCAATAAATGCAGGAGTTTCTGAAGTGGTAATCACCTTAGCGTCAGCGATTAACGACTCTGGAGGAACGAGAATAAAAAAATAATTCAAAAAAAAGTAGTGGGCGACTGTAACTTTTCATATCCTAGCCCGTCATTATTATAGAGATGCAAGAAATCAGCTTCCGAAACGATATTTTGCCGTTGAAGGATAAACTCTTTCGATTGGCTCTCAGAATCACCCTGGATAGGGCCGAAGCCGAGGATGTCGTTCAGGACACCATGATAAGAGTGTGGAACAAGCGTGATGAGTGGTCTCAATTTGAATCGGTCGAAGCCTATTGCCTGACAGTGGCAAAGAACCTGGCGATAGACCGGAGTCAAAAGAAAGAAGCTCAAAACGTGGAACTCACCCCCGAAATGGAGGAAGAACCTGATGCAAACAGTCCGTATGACCAGATAATTCATGATGAAAGAATGAACATCATTAATAGACTGGTAAACGAACTTCCCGAAAAACAGCGGCTTATCATGCAACTGAGGGACATTGAAGGTGAAAGCTATAAAAAAATTGCAACCTTGCTGAATCTGACAGAGGAACAAGTCAAAGTGAATCTCTTCAGAGCCAGGCAAAAAGTAAAACAAAGGTATTTAGAAATTGACGAATATGGATTATAAGGATATAGAACAGCTCCTCGAGCGATATTGGCAATGCGAAACTTCCGTTGAGGAGGAAGCAACATTGCGCGACTTCTTCGCAAAGGAAGAAGTTCCGGCTCATTTGCTTCGCTATAAGAATCTGTTTGTTTATCAGCAGGTTCAGCAGGAAGTAGGACTGGGCGAAGACTTTGATGCACGTATTCTGGCAGAGGTGGAGCCTACGGTAGTAAAAGCGAAACGTTTGACACTGACCGGTCGTTTTATTCCTCTGTTCAAGGCCGCTGCCGTAATTGCAATCATCCTTTCTTTGGGGAATGTGGCACAACATTCTTTCTCCGGAGATGATGGAAGTGTATTGGCTACGGATACCATTGGTAAACAAGTAACTGCACCGTCGGTCGCTATCTCAAATGATGTGAAAGCGGAACAGGTTCTGGCTGATAGCCTGGCGAAGATCAACCATAAGGTGCAAGTTATAAACGAATAGACATTTTCATTTGCTTTAAACATATAATATAGTTAGTGTGCTTAATTAAAACAACAACGAAGGCGAAACTGTGAAGTTTTCAATTCTCTCAAATTTTTATAATGAAACTAACTAAATAAATGGGCTACCGCGTGATGCAGTAGCCCTTTTATGCTTTTAAACTGTCTTTATTTAAGCTGTCTTTATTTGATCTGCCGTATGTTTTTTCGTGGCGCATCCACTTCTTGAGGATCTCCTTTATAGGCAATATCACCGCTTCCTTTGACGCGGGCAACCAGCTTCTGACTGGCATAGCAGCTGATGTTGCCGGAGCCGCTAATGCTTGCGTCTGTGTTTTCTGCTTGCAAATCGGCAGCTTGAATATTTCCTGATCCGGCAATAGAATAGCTCGCTTGAATGGCTTTGCCGTTCAGATTGATATTGCCCGAACCGGAAATACTTGCCTGACATTCTTGGCTCTCTATTTGTTGTAGTCTTACATCTCCCGAACCATTAATTGAAACGGCCATTTTTTGGCAATTGAATCCTTCTCCCTGAATGTTGCCCGAACCGTTGATGTGGAACTCAATATCTTTAGAGGTTTGTATCCCATTGATTAATCTTATATTTCCTGAACCGTTGACCGACAGCTTATTCAGTTCCGGAGCAAAAACTTTTATTTCCAGTTTTCCTTTCCAGATAGTGACATTCTTCTTGAATTTTATAATGAATGTACTACCCTCCACATACGTTTCTATAAGTGGTATGATGTTGTCGGAACCATGAATTTCGACATGGCTGCATGTGTCTTGCCAATAACTGATGTTGGCACTTCCCACTAGTTTGATTTCATTGAAGTGGTCGGCTTTCACTTCTTTGGAGATGTAATTCTTACTACCTACGATGTGTTTTCCCCGCAAGCAAGAGCCGGCAGTAAGTACTAGAAACATTCCCGTGACTAATACGAGCAATAAACTTGTTTTCATAATTACGCTTTTCTATGATTGATATAATGGTTAGACGTAAGAACTTGATCTAAAGTTGCATCTTCCATAAAGTTTTTCGTTAGCATCTTCTTTTTTATTACTTTTGTGGCTGTTGATAGGAGGATTATAATGGATAAGATTATAGAAGATGATGAGTTAGGGCGTCTGGTGATACGCGTCAATTCACGTGCGAGAAGTCTTGTGTTTCGTACCAAGAGTGATGCTGTTTATGTTTCAGTTCCTCCCGGTACTACCCTGAAAGAAGTGAAACAGGCCATCGAGAATTTGCGTGGAAAACTTCTGGCCTCCCGGCAAAAAATCGCTCGTCCGTTGATTGATTTGAATTATAAGATTGATGCGGAGCATTTTAAACTATCTTTGGTGTCGGGCGAGAAAGATCAGTTTCTGGCTAATTCCCGGTTGGGTGTAATGGAGATCGTTTGTCCGCCTCATGCCGATTTTACAGATGAGAAACTGCAAAGCTGGTTGCATAAGGTTATTGAAGAATCATTGAGACGAAATGCCAAAAGTATTCTGCCTTCACGTTTGGCCTTTTTGTCCAAGCAATGCGGATTGCCCTATTCGAGTGTGAAAATAAACTCCAGTCAGGGCAGATGGGGGAGTTGTTCGGCTCGAAAAGCTATTAATTTATCCTATTACCTGGTTTTGCTGCCTTCTCATTTGATAGACTACGTGTTGTTGCACGAATTATGCCATACCCGCGAGATGAATCATAGCGAACGATTCTGGGTGTTGCTCAATCAATTTACAGAAGGAAAAGCATTGGCCTTGCGGGGAGAATTGAGAAAGTACCGTACGGAAATATAAAATGCTTTACAGCCAAGATAATATTCTCGCATTGTCACGAACTTAGTTTATTCTATCTTGGGTAAAGCCTTGTAAGCTCCTATTTCTGGCTGTTTTCTAAATCTTATACATTCCTGATAATGGTTCGTTATGATACGTAATAGGGGGATATGCCTTTATTATTTGGCTAATTGTTTAATTCCGTCCGATTCTTTTTCAAACTGATAAGCCCCTCCTTTTTCGCTAAGATCAAATGTAGAGACTAATTCTGTGTTATTATCTACGATCAATAAAGCGCTTTGTTCTGCAAAACGTCCTACTTCTACCGTGTAAGGCTCTTCCGATATGGTTTTATTGGAGATAAGACTGTCGTTGACAAACAAAGAGATAGAATCTCCGGCAAAACCTTTTACCAGACTGATTGTGTAGCTTTCGATGAAATGACGTTCTTCCTGCTTTTCCCGTTGTAGCCGCATACTCATGTATACGAAAATAACCACGACAAAAATGACGGCAAAAGCAAGAATTCCGTTACCTACCATAAACTGTTTATTTGTGTTGAGACGATGTGCCATAGTCGTTATTTTTTGAATTGTGGCGTAAAGATACGAATATAGCACTGTTAATTCATACTTTTTTTCTTTAATCTTTTGTAGTCGAATAGATTATTTATATCTTTGCAACCGGAAACGGATGAAAGGTGGAGGGGCAATTAAGCTCCTTTTTTTGTTCTTATATAGTTAATAAATGATAGAAAAGAAAACTGTTTGTCAGATTGTAGATGAGTGGCTGGAAGGAAAAGACTACTTTTTAGTAGAAGTAACTGTGAGCCCGGATGACAAAATTGTGGTCGAAATTGACCATGCAGAAGGTGTTTGGATCGAAGATTGTGTGGAGCTTAGCCGCTACATAGAGTCAAAACTGAACCGTGAAGAGGAAGATTATGAACTGGAAGTAGGGTCGGCCGGTATCGGACAGCCCTTTAAAGTACTGCAACAGTATTATATCCACATCGGACAAGAAGTGGAGGTATTGACTAAAGACGGACGCAAACTGGCCGGCATACTGAAAGATGCCGATGAAGAGAAGTTTACGGTAGCCGTACAAAAGAAAGTAAAACTAGAAGGAGCAAAACGTCCGAAACTGCAAGAAGAGGACGAAACCTTTACTTATGAGCAAATAAAATATACTAAATACTTAATTAGCTTTAAATAGTTATGGCCAAAAAAGAAGAAACAATCAGCTTGATTGATACATTTTCGGAATTTAAGGAACTGAAGAATATCGATAGAACGACGATGGTTAGCGTACTCGAAGAGTCGTTCCGTAGCGTAATCGCGAAAATGTTTGGCACCGATGAGAATTACGACGTGATCGTGAACCCGGATAAGGGTGACTTCGAGATCTGGCGTAACCGTGAAGTTGTGGCCGATGAAGATTTGACTAACCCGAATATGCAGATTTCGTTGAGCGAAGCACAGAAAATTGATGCTTCCTACGAAGAAGGTGAAGAGGTGACTGATGAAGTGATCTTTGCCAAATTCGGACGTCGTGCTATCCTGAATCTCCGCCAGACATTGGCTTCCAAGATTCTGGAACTTGAGAAAGACAGTATTTATAATAAATATATAGATAAGGTAGGTACGATCATCAATGCAGAAGTGTATCAGATCTGGAAGAAAGAAATGTTGCTCTTAGATGATGAAGGAAACGAGTTGCTGTTGCCTAAGACCGAACAAATCCCGAGCGATTTCTATCGCAAAGGTGAAACGGCCCGTGCAGTAGTTGCCCGCGTGGATAACAAGAATAATAATCCTAAGATTATCTTGTCACGTACTTCTCCCGTTTTCCTGCAACGTTTGTTCGAGATGGAAGTACCCGAAATTAATGATGGTTTGATTACCATCAAGAAGATTGCCCGTATCCCTGGCGAACGTGCCAAGATCGCGGTAGAATCTTACGATGACAGAATCGACCCTGTAGGAGCCTGTGTAGGTGTAAAGGGAAGTCGTATTCATGGCATTGTTCGTGAACTTCGCAATGAGAACATCGATGTAATCAATTACACATCGAACATCTCATTGTTTATACAGCGCGCTTTAAGCCCGGCTAAGATTTCTTCTATCCGTTTGAATGAGGAAGAGAAGAAAGCGGAGGTTTTCCTCAAACCGGAAGAAGTTTCGCTGGCTATCGGTAAAGGCGGTTTGAACATCAAACTAGCCAGTATGTTAACTGAGTACACTATCGACGTGTTCCGTGAGTTGGATGAGAATGTAGCGGATGAAGATATCTATCTCGACGAATTCAGAGACGAAATCGACGGATGGGTGATCGACGCCATCAAGGCTATCGGCATTGATACAGCGAAGGCTGTGTTGAATGCTCCTCGTGAGATGTTGATTGAAAAGACGGACTTGGAAGAAGAGACAGTGGACGAGGTAATACGCATTTTGAAATCGGAGTTTGAAGAAGAAGGTGAAAATTCAGTAGAAAATTGAGAATTTAAAATTGAAAAATGAAAGTTATCTCTGTTATACTACATCGTAACTTTTAATTCTTCATTCTTAATTCTTCATTTAAACAAGCTCCATTTATTCATTAATTTTAAAATATGACGATAAGGTTAAACAAAGTTACAAGAGATTTGAACGTAGGAATCGCGACGGTAGTTGAGTTCCTGCAAAAGAAAGGGCATACCGTAGAGGCTAATCCTAATACCAAAATTAGCGAGGAGCAATACGCTATACTCGTAAAAGAGTTTAGTACAGATAAGAACCTTAGACTTGAATCGGAGCGTTTCATACAGGAACGTCAGAATAAGGAACGTAATAAGGCGTCTGTTTCGATTGAAGGCTTCGAAAAGCAGCCGGAGAAACAGAAGTCGGAAGATGTGATTAAGACAGTCGTACCTGAGGATGCACGTCCGAAGTTTAAACCTGTCGGAAAAATTGATTTGGATAAACTGAATGGTCGTAAACCTGAAAAGGTGGAGAAGGAACCGGAACAGAAACAAGAAGAACCTGTTGTAGAACGGCCTGTCGTTAAACCCGAAGTAAAAAAGGAGCCCGAGAAAAGAGAACCCGAGGTGAAGAAAGAAGAGGTGGTGATACCTCCTGTTTCTGTAGTAGAGCCTACTCCAGTGGTAGTTGAGCCCGTAGTAGTGCCGGAACCTGTAGTGGAGACGAAGCCGGTAGAAGTTGAAAAAGTAGTAGAAGAAGTGAAAAAAGAAGAGCCGAAGGTAGTAGAAACTGCACCTGTGAAGGCGGAAGAACATAAAGAAGAAAAAAAGGTGGAAACTGCACAGGCTGAAGTAACCCCGGTAGCAGAAAAAGCTCCGGAGGATGATGGTGTTTTCAAAATCCGTCAACCGGAATTAGGCGCGAAGATCAATGTGATCGGTCAGATCGACTTGGCTGCATTGAACCAGTCTACTCGTCCGAAGAAAAAATCGAAGGAGGAGAAGCGTCGCGAACGTGAAGAGAAAGAGAAAATCCGTCAGGATCAGAAGAAACTGATGAAGGAAGCCATCATCAAAGAAATCCGTAAGGATGATTCTAAAGTGGTGAAGAACGGTCCGAAAGAAAGCGCAGATGCTGCTAAGAAAAAACGCAACCGTATCAATAAAGAAAAGGTAGACGTTAATAACGTTGCGACTTCCAACTTTGCTGCGCCGAGACCTAATATACAAGGTAAAGGCGGCAATGGTAATGGCAATAACAACGGTCAGGGCGGACAAGGAAATAATAACAGAAGAAATAACAACAATAATAAGGATCGCTTCAAGAAGCCGGTTATCAAACAGGAAGTGAGCGAGGAAGACGTAGCAAAACAGGTAAAAGAAACTCTTGCACGTCTGACAACCAAAGGTAAGAACAAGACGTCCAAATACCGTAAAGAAAAACGTGAAATGGCTTCCAACCGTATGCAGGAACTGGAAGATCAGGAAATGGCAGACAGCAAGGTATTGAAGTTGACCGAGTTTGTTACGGCTAACGAACTGGCAACGATGATGGATGTATCTGTCAATCAGGTTATCGCTACTTGTATGAGTATTGGTATCATGGTTTCCATCAACCAGCGTCTGGATGCGGAAACAATCAATCTGGTGGCAGAAGAGTTCGGATTCAAGACAGAATATGTAAGTGCGGAAGTGGCACAAGCTATCGTTGAAGAAGAAGATGCTCCGGAAGATTTGCAACCGCGCGCTCCGATTGTTACAGTGATGGGACACGTTGACCACGGTAAGACCTCTTTGCTCGACTATATCCGTAAGGCGAACGTAATTGCCGGTGAAGCCGGAGGTATTACACAGCATATCGGTGCATATAACGTGCAACTGGAAGACGGTCGCCGTATTACGTTCCTCGATACTCCGGGGCACGAAGCGTTTACCGCTATGCGTGCACGTGGTGCGAAAGTAACGGATATTGCTATCATTATTGTGGCTGCCGATGATAACGTGATGCCGCAGACAAAGGAAGCAATCAATCACGCGATGGCTGCCGGTGTACCTATTGTATTTGCAATCAATAAGGTGGATAAACCGACTGCGAATCCGGATAAGATTAAAGAAGAACTGGCTGCAATGAATTACCTTGTTGAAGAATGGGGTGGTAAGTATCAGTCACAAGATATCTCTGCCAAGAAAGGTATGGGTGTGGAAGACTTGCTGGAAAAAGTATTGCTCGAAGCAGAAATGCTCGACCTGAAAGCAAATCCGGACCGTAATGCTACGGGTTCCATCATCGAATCTTCACTGGATAAGGGACGTGGATATGTAGCTACTGTATTGGTATCTAACGGTACTCTGAAAGTGGGAGACATCGTACTGGCAGGAACCAGCTACGGACGTGTGAAGGCTATGTTCAACGAACGTAACCAACGCATCAAAGAAGCAGGACCTTCCGAACCGGCTTTGGTATTGGGATTGAACGGTGCACCTGCTGCAGGTGATACATTCCATGTTGTTGAAAGCGATCAGGAAGCTCGTGAAATCACCAACAAACGTGAACAGTTGGCTCGTGAACAGGGCTTGCGTACGCAGAAGATCCTTACGTTGGATGAGTTGGGCCGTCGTATTGCTTTGGGTAACTTCCAGGAATTGAACATCATCGTTAAGGGTGACGTGGACGGTTCTGTTGAGGCATTGAGCGACTCGTTAATCAAGTTGTCTACGGAACAAATTCAGGTAAATGTCATCCATAAGGGTGTGGGAGCAATTTCCGAGTCGGATGTTTCTCTGGCTGCCGCTTCGGATGCGATTATCGTCGGATTCCAGGTACGTCCTTCGGGTGCTGCCGCTAAGATGGCTGAACAGGAAGGTGTCGACATCCGTAAGTACTCTGTCATCTACGATGCAATCGAAGAGGTGAAGGCTGCTATGGAAGGTATGTTGGCTCCGGAACTGAAGGAACAAATCACGGCAACTATCGAAATCCGCGAAGTATTTAACATTACGAAGGTGGGTTTGGTAGCCGGTGCAATGGTGAAGACCGGAAAGGTGAAACGAAGCGACAAGGCTCGTTTGATCCGCGATGGTATCGTCATCTTTACCGGAAACATCAACGCGTTGAAGCGCTTCAAGGACGATGTGAAGGAAGTAGGTACAAACTTCGAGTGTGGTATCAGTCTGGTGAACTGCAACGACATGAAGGTAGGCGATATGATCGAGACATTCGAAGAAATAGAAGTGAAACAGACTTTATGATTTATGAGTTATGATTTATGAATTATAAGGGTATAAGGCCATTCGCGAAGTAATGGTTGCAACAATAGATGGGTGGTAATGTGGTACTATTTTATATGGGACACCACCTTACCACTTTATTGTTTTATCACCTGACAGAAATATAAATCACAGATCATAATCATAGAAACATAAATCATAAATCACAAATCATAAATCACAACGTGGCAACGATTGATATCATTATCCTTATTGTAATAGGCGCCGGAGCGGTGGTAGGCTTTGTAAAAGGCTTTATCCGTCAGTTGGCTTCTATTTTGGGGTTAATAGTCGGGCTGTTGGCGGCGAAAGCTTTGTATGCCTCTTTGGCGGCGAAACTTTGCCCGACAGTGACGGATTCGATGACAGTTGCGCAGGTGTTGGCTTTTATCATGATTTGGATTGCCGTGCCGTTGATTTTTGTACTGATAGCTTCGTTATTGACAAAAGCAATGCAGGCAATTTCGCTGAACTGGCTGAACCGCTGGTTAGGGAGTGGGCTGGGAGCACTTAAGTTTCTGTTGTTAACGAGTGTAGTGATCGGTGCGATAGAGTTTGTGGACAGCGATAATAAGTTAATTAGTGCAACAAAAAAGGAAGAATCTTTGTTATATTATCCGATGGAAACGTTTGCGGGGATCTTTTTCCCTGCTGCGAAGAATATGACGCAACAATATATATTAGAGAATAAAGATGCAACAAGAAGAACCCAATAAAATGAAACCCAATCAGAAAGATGAACTCGAAAAGAAGACTGATAATGAGTTTGTCCGGAAATTTGCGGAGGAGAAATATAAATACGGCTTCACCACAGAGGTGCATACAGACATCATTGAGCGTGGACTTAATGAAGATGTCATTCGTCTGATTTCATCGAAAAAAGACGAACCGGAGTGGTTGCTGGAGTTTCGCCTGAAAGCGTACCGCCACTGGCTGACGCTGGAGATGCCGACTTGGGCACATCTCCGTATCCCTGAAATTGACTATCAGGCGATTTCTTATTATGCCGATCCGACGAAGAAGAAAGAAGGACCGAAGAGCATGGAGGAAGTCGATCCTGAATTGATAAAGACGTTTAATAAACTGGGTATTCCTTTGGAGGAACAGATGGCTCTTAGCGGAATGGCGGTGGATGCCGTTATGGACTCCGTTTCCGTAAAGACTACCTTCAAGGAAACGCTGATGGAGAAAGGAATTATCTTCTGCTCGTTCAGTGAAGCCGTGCGGGAGCATCCCGATTTGGTGAAGAAATATATGGGCTCGGTGGTAGGTTACCGGGATAATTTCTTTGCCGCGTTGAACTCCGCTGTCTTTTCTGACGGCTCTTTCGTGTATATTCCGAAAGGGGTACGTTGTCCGATGGAACTTTCCACCTATTTCCGTATCAATGCCCGTAACACGGGACAGTTTGAACGTACACTGATTGTGGCGGACGACGATTCATACGTTTCTTATCTGGAAGGATGTACGGCGCCGATGCGGGATGAAAATCAGTTGCATGCCGCTATCGTTGAGATAATCGTGCACGACCGCGCAGAGGTAAAATATAGCACTGTTCAGAACTGGTATCCGGGCGATGCGGAAGGTAAGGGCGGTGTATACAACTTTGTGACTAAACGTGGTAATTGCAAGGGAGTGGATAGTAAATTATCCTGGACACAAGTGGAAACCGGTTCGGCCATCACTTGGAAATACCCTTCCTGTATTCTGACGGGCGATAACTCGACCGCTGAATTCTATTCCGTAGCTGTAACGAACAACTATCAGCAGGCTGATACCGGAACGAAAATGATTCATCTGGGCAAGAACACCCGCAGTACGATTGTAAGTAAAGGTATCTCCGCCGGACATAGTGAGAACTCCTATCGTGGGTTGGTACGTGTGGCCGAGAAAGCGGATAATGCCCGCAATTATAGCCAGTGTGACTCTCTGTTGCTGGGAGATAAATGTGGTGCGCATACTTTCCCTTATATGGATATTCACAATGAAACGGCAGTGGTGGAACATGAAGCCACAACGAGCAAGATCAGTGAAGACCAGATATTTTATTGCAACCAGCGCGGTATTCCGACAGAAGATGCGATCGGACTTATTGTGAACGGATATGCAAAAGAAGTATTGAATAAACTTCCGATGGAATTTGCGGTAGAAGCACAGAAGCTGCTTACTATCTCATTGGAAGGAAGCGTGGGGTGATTTACTAGTTGGCAATTTACGATTTACTATTTGGCTGCGCGCTTGTAGGAGGTAAATTGTCGGTAGTATAGGTTTTTAATAGTAAATAGTAAATGGAAAAATAGTACATATAATCATGTTAGAAATAAAAGACCTGCATGCCAGCATTAATGGCAAAGAGATATTGAAGGGTATTAACCTGACGGTGAATCCCGGTGAGGTGCACGCTATTATGGGGCCGAATGGTTCCGGTAAAAGTACGCTTTCTTCCGTATTGGTGGGAAATCCGGCTTTTGAGGTAACAAAAGGTTCGGTCACTTTTTATGGAAAGAACCTATTGGAGTTGAGTCCTGAAGATCGTAGCCATGAAGGGATCTTTCTTAGTTTCCAGTATCCGGTAGAGATTCCGGGTGTGAGCATGGTCAATTTTATGCGTGCTGCTGTGAATGAGCAACGCAAATATAAAGGTCTGCCTGCGCTGACGGCCAGTGAGTTTCTGAAACTGATGCGTGAGAAACGTGCGGTGGTAGAGTTGGATAATAAGTTGGCTAACCGTTCGGTGAATGAAGGCTTTTCGGGTGGTGAAAAGAAACGGAACGAGATCTTTCAGATGGCCATGTTGGAACCGCGGTTGAGCATCCTTGATGAGACAGACTCCGGTTTGGATATTGATGCGCTCCGTATTGTTGCAGAAGGAGTGAACAAACTGAAAACTCCTGAAACAAGCACAATCGTTATTACTCACTACCAACGTTTGCTTGATTATATCAAACCTGATATTGTACATGTCCTTTATAAAGGTCGTATCGTAAAAACTGCCGGACCGGAACTTGCGCTGGAACTGGAAGAAAAAGGATATGATTGGATCAAGAAAGAAGTAGGAGAATAACAAATAATAAGTTATGATAGTTGAACAACAATATATAGACCTCTTCTCACAGACGGAAGCAATGATCTGCAAGCATAGCGCCGAAGTGCTGAATGCGCCTCGTGCAGCTGCATTTGCCGATTTTGAACGCCTCGGATTTCCGACCCGTAAGATGGAGAAGTACAAATATACGGATGTGAGCAAGTATTTTGAACCGGATTATGGTTTAAACTTGAATCGTCTGGCTATTCCGGTCAATCCGTATGAAGTGTTTAAGTGCGATGTGCCGAATATGAGTACCGCCCTGTATTTTGTGGTAAATGACGCATTTTATAATAGAGCACTTCCTAAAGTCAATCTGCCGGAAGGTGTGATTTTCGGCAGCTTGAAAGAAGTGGCCGGACAGCATCCGGAATTGGTGAAGAAGTATTACGGTCAGTTGGCAGATACTTCTAAAGATGGAGTGACTGCTTTCAATACAGCTTTTGCACAAGACGGTGTTGTATTTTATGTGCCGAAGAATGTAGTAGTAGAAAAACCGATCCAGCTGGTAAATATCCTGCGTGCAGATGTTAACTTCATGGTGAACCGCCGCGTACTAATCATCCTGGAGGATGGTGCGCAAGCCCGTCTGCTGATTTGTGACCATGCAATGGATAACGTGAACTTCCTGGCAACACAAGTGATTGAAGTATTTGCAGGTGAGAACACGGCATTCGATATGTATGAACTGGAAGAAACACATACAAGCACCGTTCGTATCAGTAACCTGTATGTAAAGCAGGAGGCAAACAGCAATGTATTGTTGAATGGAATGACCTTGCATAATGGTACTACCCGCAACACCACTGAAGTATTGTTGGCAGGAGAAGGAGCCGAGATAAACCTCTGTGGCATGGCAATTGCCGATAAGAACCAGCACGTAGACAATCATACAAGCATCGACCATGCCGTACCGAACTGCACCAGCAATGAGCTGTTCAAGTACGTACTCGACGATCAGTCGGTAGGTGCGTTTGCCGGACTGGTACTGGTGCGTCCCGATGCGCAACATACGAACTCCCAGCAGACTAACCGGAATCTTTGTGCTACGCGTGATGCGAGAATGTACACACAACCTCAATTGGAGATTTACGCGGATGATGTGAAATGTTCGCATGGAGCAACGGTAGGCCAGTTGGATGAGGGTGCATTATTCTATATGCGTTCACGAGGTATTGCGGAGAAAGAAGCCCGTTTGTTATTGATGTTCGCATTTGTCAATGAAGTGATTGATACCATTCGTTTGGAGGCACTGAAAGATCGTTTGCATCTATTGGTAGAGAAACGTTTCCGTGGCGAGCTGAATAGATGTCAGGGCTGTGCCATTTGTAAGTAACCACTAATAATTAATAAACGTGGATATTCAAAAGATACGTGAGGATTTTCCGATATTGAGCCGTACGGTTTACGGTAAACCTTTGGTTTATTTCGATAACGGTGCGACGACGCAGAAACCCCGTCTGGTGGTTGATGCGTTGGTGGATGAATATTATTCCGTTAATGCCAATGTGCATCGCGGCGTGCATTATCTTTCGCAACAAGCTACGGAATTGCATGAGGCTTCCCGTGAAACGGTGCGTCAGTTTATTAACGCCCGTAGCACGAACGAAGTTGTCTTCACCCGCGGAACGACGGAAAGCATCAACCTGCTTGTTTCCAGCTTTGGCGATGAATTTATGGAAGAGGGGGATGAAGTGATTCTTTCCGTGATGGAACATCACAGTAACATCGTTCCCTGGCAACTGTTGGCTGCCCGAAAGGGAATTGCCATCAAAGTGATTCCAATGAATGACAAAGGCGAACTCTTGCTGGATGAATACGAAAAACTATTTTCCGAACGAACGAAAATAGTCAGCGTGGTTCATGTTTCGAATGTGCTGGGTACAGTGAATCCGGTGAAAGAAATGATTGCAACGGCTCATGCGCATGGCGTACCTTGTCTGATAGACGCTGCACAGTCTATCCCTCACATGAAAGTGGACGTACAGGAGTTGGATGCTGATTTTCTGGTGTTCTCTGCCCATAAAATATACGGTCCGACAGGTGTCGGAGTGCTTTATGGAAAAGAAGAGTGGTTAGACCGCCTTCCGCCTTATCAGGGAGGAGGAGAGATGATTCAGCATGTCTCTTTTGAGAAGACCACTTTCAACGAACTTCCTTTCAAGTTTGAAGCCGGTACGCCCGACTACATCGGAACTACCGGACTGGCAAAAGCCCTTGATTACGTGAATGGACATGGACTTGAGCAGATAGCCGCCCATGAGCATGAACTGACAACTTACGCTTTGCAACGGCTGAAAGAGATTCCCCAGATGCGTATATTCGGTGAAGCAGCCGAACGGGGAGCAGTCATCTCCTTTCTGGTAGGAGATATCCATCATTTCGACCTCGGAACGTTGCTGGATCGTTTGGGTATTGCCGTGAGGACGGGACATCATTGTGCACAACCTCTCATGCAACGTCTTGGTATAGAAGGAACTGTACGGGCTTCGTTTGCCATGTACAATACGAAATCGGAAATAGATACATTGGTGGCGGGAATTGAACGCGTCAGCAAGATGTTCTAACAATATAAGCCGCTATTCCTGTGGGATGGCGGCTTTTTTTATTCTTTAACTAAAAAAAGATGCTTTCAAGTGCAGTGATTTGAGCTTTTGTGCGTCTAATAGGTAAAGAAACAAAATGTTCATTGAATATTAGGAGGGTCGTGAGACCATGCTCATATTATATAAATTCTCTCTCTTTAACATTAATCGCAGCTATATCGTAAGAAATTACGGTGTAGCTGCAACTTTTTTAGGGGGACTTGCGTCTAACTAAATACATATAACTAATAAAGAAAAAACTATGCTGATGACAACCACTCCCATCATTGAGGGAAAACGAATAGTGAAATATTATGGAATAGTTTCCGGAGAGACAATCATAGGTGCCAATGTATTCCGCGACTTGTTTGCAAGTATTCGGGATATTGTGGGTGGTCGTTCCGGTTCTTATGAAGAAGTGCTGCGTATGGCAAAAGATACAGCGTTGAAGGAAATGGAGGCACAAGCAGCTCAAATGGGAGCTAATGCCGTGATAGGTGTTGATTTGGATTATGAGACAGTTGGAGGTAGTGGCAGTATGCTGATGGTGACTGCTAACGGCACAGCCGTAAAGATTGAAGAGGATTAATTGATTATTGTTTTTTTACTACAGAGAACACGGAAGACGCAGCGCATATACTTTGTTTATTATCAATGGTATAAAACACTGTGTCCTCCGTACTTCTGTGGTGAATATTATTCGGCAGTCAGCTCAATCACACGGCTGAAAGCCTGATTGGTAGTGAAAGCATTGATTCCTACTTTCATCAGATAATCTCCTGAATAAGTCTTCTCATTGGCAGCAAGATTCGATTTAGAGTTTGGCATCAGGTTGATTTCTTTCACCTTATACATTTTCTTCGCATCCAATCCCTGAAGTTTAACCGGGAGCAGCTTCTCACCGAAACGTGGGTGGATATCGTAGGTATAAAGCACTGCTTTGTTCTTATCCGGTGCGGCGTACATGACAGACATGTGATTACCATCGTATGGAGAAATCAGTCTGTACTGGTCACCATCCAGAATCACTTTCTTCAGACGCGTCCAGTTGGCAACTGCGTTTTGGCAAAAAGTCTGTTCGTCCGCATTCAGCTCTTTCAGTCCGAGGTCGAAGCCCAGTTTACACATACTTGCTACATCGGTACGGAATTTCACACTTGTCTTCTTGTTCCAGCTGGTTACGTGTGCATCCATTGCTTTTGCAGGGAAGATTTGTGAGAATCCCCATTGGATAAACAGACGCTCTATCGGGTCTGTATTGTCACTGCACCAGAATTCTGTGAAGTATTTCAATGCTTCGTAGTCGCAACGGGCGCCACCGCCGGAGCAAAGCATCATCGGTACGTTCGGATATTTGTCTTTGATACGTTCCAATACATTATATATACCACGTACATGGTCGATATAAAGTTGTCCTTGTTTATTCTTCAAATAGGGAGAATAAATATTTGTGATGGGAGAGTTGCAGTCCCATTTAAAGAAAGCCACTTCCGGGTTCGCTGTCAGGATGTTATCCACTACGCTAAATACAAAATCTTGTACTTTCGGATTGCTAAGATCGAGCACCAGTTGGTTACGGTAATAGTATGTTTCGCGATTGGGCAGTGTGATAGCCCAGTCAGGATGCTTCTCGAACAATTCACTTTTGGGGTTTATCATCTCCGGTTCGATCCAGATACCGAATTTCACTCCGGCTTCTTTGGCAGACTTCACGAGTGCAGGAATACCGCCCGGCAGTTTGGATTTCATCACTTCCCAGTCACCCAGTCCGGCATTGTCGCTGTTGCGCGGATGCTTGTTGCCGAACCAGCCATCATCCAACAAGAACATGTCTACACCGAGATGTTTGGCTTCTTTCATCAGTTCGGCAAGCAGTTTCTCATCGAATTTGAAGTACGTATTTTCCCAGTTGTTCAATAAAGTCATGCGGTCGCCTTGTCCGTCTTTCAGTTGGTGGTTGCGTGCCCATGCGTGGAGGTTGCGGCTGGCTTCGCCCGTACCGTTGTTGCTGAAAGTAAAGATGAATTCGGGAGTGGTAAATACTTCGTTCGGTTTTAGTTCATAATCAGATGCATACGGGTTGATGGCGGGGATGACGCGGAGGTTGCCTACGTTGTCCACTTCAAAGGTAAACTGGAAGTTGCCTGTCCATCCGATAGTCCCTAGCATGGCACGTCCTTGTGTTTCCTGTGCCGGTTGTTCAAAACCAAGTTCGAAGAACGGGTGGGTATGCATGGCGGCACGGCTTCCCAGTTTGGTGTCGATCACCTTTTTGCCGAACAATAGAGGTTGTGTGCTCATTTGTGCTTCTTTAGCCCAGTCGCTGCTGAATTCAGTCAGATAATACTCGTTTCCCGAGAAATAAAGCATGGTCGAGGCATAACGCCAGATGGTGACAGGTTTCTTTTCAGCATGTTTGATTTCACTCCACGTCTTGATGACGTTTTCTTTCGGATAAGCGATGTAATGCAGCGTGACTTCCACCGGGTACTGATCGTCTTTCAGTTGGATGACTGTCTCCGTGCCGCCTGCCACTGCTTTTTGTTCGGAAGATACATAACGGAGAATCGTGCTTGGGTTTCCATCATTGTGCGTGATTGCTACAGCCGGTTCAAAATAATCCTCGGCGCCGGAGCCCGGATATACTTCCCATCCACGGGTGGATACGCTGCCGTCACTGCCTCCTTTCACGTATGGAGAAAAGTTGTTGATGTCTTTCTCGTTCAGCAACTTATCGCCCAGATAAGCCTGATAAAGTCGTCCGTTGGGAGCTACTTGGAGAATTAAGTCTGTGTTGTCCGTTGCGATGCGGATAACGTTCTTTTCCTGGGCGTTCACTTGTGCCAGGGTAAACAATGCCGTAAGTAATACGAAAAGTTTCTTCATGGTTTTTTAATAATTAATTAGGTATTAGTTAGTTTGTGGGCATATAATGCCACAAAGATAATTATAATTTGTTTGGTATGAACTAGAATTTGATGCTTGCGCTAAATTCTACGGTGAATGGGCGTAAATAATTTCCACTCATATAATTTCCGGCGTACTGGGCAGCTTCTTCTTTCGTAATCAGTTCCGAACCGTTGATGGTTCCGCTGGCTCCTTTCTGATTCAGGAAGTTGATGACTGTTGCACCTAGAGACAGGTGTTTGTTTACGTTCCAGTTGATTCCTCCGAACGTTTCCCAGCGGCCGTTGAAGTAGAGCGCTTCCTGAAGATTGGCGTACGTCTTGCCGAAATAGCGGAAACTAAGCCAGAGGCGTAAGTCGTTCGTGATGTTGTAGCTTGGGTCGAGTTCGACAAGTATCTGCGGGATCTCTTTTACGATCATTTCGTTGGCATTGACAGACATCTCCGAGCCATCGTTGAAAGTGACACTTGCGTTATAGTTCTTGTAAACAGGCTTCTGATACGTGAACAGGGCATGCAGATGGAAACCTTTGAACGGGTCGATCTCGGCAGAGGTGGTCCATCCCAGTGTTTTGATATTATAGATAAGCAATACGGTCTTTCCTTCTTCCGTTCCCGGTTTCGTGAGGTTTTGCTGGTCGATGTTATTGGATTTAGAGATATAGGTCACCATAGAGGTGAGGTTGATCCAATGGTTCTTGTAGAACAGGCCGCCACGGATTAACGGTATGGTGACCCGTTTGTATTGTTCTTCCGTAGGACCAGTTCCGGCGTATTCGTTGATACGGGGGAAGCGGGTGGCTACTGTTCCGTCGGCAGTCAGTCCGAACTGCCGGGTTACGTTGTAAGTGGCGCGGAGCGTGGCGGCGTAGTTCAGTTTGTCTTTTATCACTTTGGCAGGATGAACACTGCGCGGGGTGGTGATGATATTTCCTGTTTCTTTCTCTTTATGATAAGTGGTAAAGTCGCCGATGTGGAAGTTCGGGAAACGGGAAGCGGATATCTGGTCGGCACTCATCCGGTAATATTCGAGGCGTCCGCCATAATAGATGTTGAATTTGGGAGTTACCTGCCAGTTGTCTGTAAGGTAGAGGGCGAGTTTGTTTTCATATCCCATTGTATATTCGGGGCTAAGCTCGTTGTAGCCGTATGTCTGCACGTGTTGACCGGTCAGTGTGGGATCTAGGGAACTTGTTGCGGTGGAAGTGAGCAGTTGTGGATAGTTCTCTACGGTAGCCATCCATTGCAGAGAAGAGGAGTGGTAGTCAAGATGATAATACCATTCGTTCAATCCCAGGCGCAAATCATGGTTGCCGAAAGTCTTGTTTAGTTCGGAAGTAATCAGGAAGTTTTTCACTTTACCTACGTGCAACCAGGTGCGGCGGCCTTCTGCCAGTCCTTCATACGGATGGCCGTTGGATAACGTAAAACCAGCGTCGGCAGTTACTTCGCTGATGGTGCTGCCTCCGAAATCCACATAGTTGGCGCGTGGGGCATCCATATATTTTAGGTTGAATTTCCACAGCAGGTCGTTTTGGAAACGATAATCGGCAATCAGTGCTATTTCATTGGCACGGTTTTCCGAGCCGTCGCCTAAATTCCATGTTTTCATTTTCCCGTCTCTCACGTCCATGTATTCAAAAGAACCGTTTTGCGGGACATACGAATTCGTTCCCAGTTTGAAGCCGTCTATCTCTTTCACCGAGCCGTCGCCGACATAGATAAAAGGAGCGGCATTGGCATAACTGCCCGGATTCTCACTGCGGGAATGTTTGTAGAGCAGGGATATTTTGCCCCGTCCGTTGTTGAAGAGTCGGGTCAGGCCGGCATGATAGATCTCGGTGCGGTCTGTGTAGTTTGTGAATTTGAGGTCGAAGCTTCCCGGATCGAAGTTCTGATAGATGCTTGCGGTGTAGAGCCAATGGTCGTTGATGGCTCCTGAAACATTGAAATCGAAGTTCTGCATTCCGAAATGATTGGTCCGGTAGTTGAAGATACCTTGAAAATCTTTTTGTCCCAGTTTGCTGAAGGAGTTGACGGAGTAAGCGATGTTACCGGTGGTGATGGCCGACTCGGAAGGAGATAAAAGTCCTACTTCTCCCAGGCTGCTGTCGCTGCGCCAATGGGCGGCGAGCTTGTGAACGGCCGAGGAATAGACGGCGGGAAGCCCATTCTCATATACATTAACGTCCTCGCTGGGAAGCCCGATTTGAATTTCGCGGGGTTTGTTGGCATCGGAAGCATTCAGCATCACATTGCGTTCGCCTTCTTCTGCTTCTTTTTTAGAAGGGTTGGCAGGTTCTTTTGAGAGATTGGCAGGAATTGTGTCCTGCTTCATTTCGGTTCGGTTCGTCTTTTTCTTTTGATCCTGAATGTTCGCTGCATTCCCGTTGGAGGGAATCAGTTGCAACAGGGTTGCTAGAGCAAGGCAACTAAAGGTTACTTTTTTCATTACTTGTATTCATTTTAAGATTTTGGAAGTTCACGTCGGTTGTGTCATTTTGACGAAGGCAAAGATAGGGGGAGGAGAAACAGGTGGCTATACTCTCTTTTGTCAAGATGTGCAAGAGATGTTTCAAATGTATGATAGCGCCCTTGTGGTGCGACATTTATTGCCATCCTTGCAACAAATGTTTCATCCTTCCTATGCATTTAGCGTAAAAAAAACTATATTTGTCGCTATCTAATATCTGTGTATGAAAAGGAATCTGCTGCTTTTTCTTCTTTCTGTTTGTTTCTTCCTTCCGGACTTTGCCGCGACGGGGCAGTATAACTTTATCCGTGTAGATGGTGAAAGCGGTCTTTCGAACAGTCATGTCAAGTCTATTATTCAAGATAGTTACGGTTTTATCTGGTTGGGTACCCGCAATGGACTTAACCGTTACGACGGAGTGTCGATGAAACTGTATAATTGCTATGACGAGACTTTGCAACATGGCAATCAGGTCATATCCGCTCTTTTTGAAGATAATCACCGGCAGTTGTGGATAGGCACGGACGATGGTGTCTATATTCAAGACCTTGCCACCGGGAAGTTTTCTTTTTTTGATGCCCGTACAGAGAGCGGAGAACAAATCAGATACAATTGGATTGAGGATATACTGGCAGACCATTCGGGAAATATATGGGTGAATGCGCCCAATCAGGGAGTTTTCCGCTATCAGGTGGAGACGGGGAAGCTGTTCCGCTACATTCCTTGTCCCGGTAAAGATAAAAGTAAGGACTTTCCGCAATCCATCTGTGTGGATAAAGACGGTACGATTTGGGTCGGTACGTACGGAGCGGGAATCTACCGTTATAGCCCGGAACAGGATAAATTTGTGGCGTATGCCACAGAGGCGCTTAAAGGAGATTTCATATTTACTCTGTGTGATTATGGCGATGAACTGATTGTCGGCGTGCATGAAGAGGAATTGAAACGGTTCAATAAGAAGACAGGGGAGGTGAGCGTGTTCCCTGCGCCAGAAGTGCATCGAAAGATTATTCGTTACGCAGTTTGCTTTGGAGACGAATTATGGGTGGGAACTCAAAATGGTGTTTATGTGATTAATGAGAAACAGAATAGTGTGCAACATATCCCTGCCGATGCCGGAGGAAAGTATGGGCTTGGTGATGCTATCGTGGATAAGATTTATCGCGATCGTGAAGGAGGAACTTGGATCTGTACGCAATTTGGAGGAGCCAGTTATCTGCCTGTACGCTCACTCGACTTTTCTGTTTATCTTCCGGGGGCGCCCGGTACGGTCTGCGGACGTCGCATCAGTGAATTGGCGGAAGGAAAAGACGGGACAGTGTGGATTAGTACGCAGGATGGCGGGGTTTGCTATTGGAATCCGAAGGCGCAGGCTTTTGTAAAAGTTCCCGAGTCGCCGGACCGTCAGAATGTGTTAAGCTTGTTTGCTTCGGATGATTTAGTCGGGGCGGGTTACTTTAAAGGAGGTATTGATCTGATAATTCCGGGGACAGCCTCTTTTGCTTCTTCTTCCATTTCTTCTTCGACTTTTTCATCTTTGACTTCTTCTTCTTCTACTACTGTATCTCCTGTTTCTGTTGCCTCCTCTGCTATTTCTACCACAAACATTTTTCGAGGGCAGGTTCATACATTCTATCCCGCACAACTCGGCATCAGTGAAGGTTCGGTGTTTGCCCTTTATCGTGACCGTGGGGGAGTCATCTGGCTGGGCGATGGTTGGAACATCTTCCGTTCGGTCGACAAAGGGCGGACTTTTGAGAAGATGGAACAATTCGGTTATGCTTATATGCGTGACATCCTCGAAGATAAATCCGGCAATATATGGGTCGCAACAATGGGTAATGGCATATTCCGGTATAATCCGCAGACGGATCAGATGGTCAAGTATCAATGTGTACCGGGAGACAGCACCTCTATCGGAACGAATGAAGTGACAGGCATAACGGAGGATAGCAAAGGTCTTCTCTGGTTTTCTACGGATCGGGGAGGGTTATTGTGTTTTAACCCCGAAACGGGCAGGTTCCGGACATACACTAAAGCGAACGGTCTTCCGGACAACGTGACCTATAAAGTGGTGGAAGACGCACAACATCGCATCTGGTTCGGAACAGACCGTGGACTGGTTTGCCTTCATCCGGAAACAGATAGCCTGCAAATCTTTACCCGAAACGATGGGCTGCCTGATAATCAGTTTAATTATAAATCGGCTTTGGCTGCCTCTGATGGGACTATCTGGATGGGAACCATCAACGGACTTGTCTCTTTTAATCCGCAGATTGTCCGCCGGAACACGTTTGTCCCTCCGGTCCACATCACCGGAATGTATGTACAAGGACGTGAAACTCCTTTCCCGGCAGATGGCGTGCAATTGCCTTACCGTTCTAATGTCGGCTTTGATTTTGTTGCTTTAAGTTATACATCGCCGGGAGCAAACCGTTATGCTTATAAAATGGAAGGTATAGACAACGACTGGAACTATACGTCTGCTGCACATACTGCGTCTTATGCCCAGCTTCCGCCGGGAGACTATTTGTTTCGTGTGCGTGGCAGTAATAATGATGGTGTCTGGAATCAGGAAGAAGCCACTTTATCGGTACGTATTCTTCCACCTTGGTGGCGTACAGTGTGGGCGTACCTTATCTATATCATTGTTGTATCCGGTAGTTTTGTACTAACCCTTCGTGCCTATCGCCGCCGTGAAGTGCAGAAGATACGTGAACAGCAATTATTGGCGGAACTGGCGCGTGAGCGCGAATCCCACCGTACGCATGAGATGTTTATTAATCAGATCACTTACGGCGCCTGCACTCCGCAAGGGGATGCCATGTCACGGGCGGACGAGCAACTGATGTCTCAATTGATAGCCAAAGTGCGTGAGAATCTTTCCGATGCCAACTATAATGTGGAAGCATTAGCTGCGGCTATGAATATGTCCCGCTCCAGCCTTCACCGTAAAATTAAGGCATTGACCGACCTTTCTTCACTCGATTTTATCCGTATCATCCGGCTAAAACATGCTGCGGAATTGTTGCAGGAGGGAGAACTGCGCATCAATGAGATTTGTGACAGGGTAGGATTTCAGTCACCTTCTTACTTCGCCAAAGTATTTCAGAAACAATTTGGAGTCACTCCTACAGAGTTTGCCCAGCAGAATAAGCAGAGAATGACAGATAGTTAGTAGTTATTGCCTATTATTCGTTGTCTCTTTGTTTGAATTTGAACTGAAATTAGTTTATTTCCGTACAGTAATGCACTGTTTCAGCCTATTCTAACAAGGGTATATTCTCACTGCAATGAGAAAAAGTTCTCATTACAGTGAGTATTTCTTCTCATACTTATGAGTATTTTTTCTCATAGGGATAAGTATAGTTGAGAATGTTTACGGAAGTTTTTTTTGAATTATAATTGTATGAGTTTACCTCATTTCCGTACCGTTTCTGGTTAAATGGGAAGTTAATTCAGACAGAAGAACATAAGAACAAAAAATAGAATAGCCGTTCAATAAGCAACAGAAATAATTTTCAAAGCGCAGCCTTTATGTTCTTTTGTTCTTATGTCTAAAAATAACTACCATCTGCTCATTTGTCCAAAGAGACGTATAAAAAATAGGATGATTCAACTCTGTAAATTCTTTCTTTTTTACTTGCTTATTTCGATTGATTTCCATACTTTTAGCCTCCGTAATCCTTTAAAAATTGACCCTATGGACAACATTCTTTTCTGGCTCGTTCCAGTCGCTTCCGTGTTAGCCCTCTGCTTTGCTTATTACTTTCATAAGCAAATGATGAAAGAGAGTGAAGGTACACCCCAAATGATAAAAATAGCTGCTGCTGTACGCAAAGGAGCTATGTCTTATCTAAAGCAACAATACAAAATAGTAGGTTGGGTATTCTTGGGGCTGGTTATTTTGTTTTCAATTATGGCTTATGGTTTTCATGTACAGAATGCATGGGTTCCCATTGCTTTCCTTACAGGTGGATTCTTCTCCGGACTTTCCGGATTTCTGGGGATGAAGACGGCAACATACGCGTCCGCTCGTACCGCTAATGCTGCCCGTACTTCTCTGAATGCAGGGTTAAGAATTGCTTTCCGAAGTGGTGCCGTGATGGGACTGGTGGTCGTTGGCCTGGGACTACTCGATATTTCTTTTTGGTATCTGTTGCTGAATGCAGTGATTCCTGCTGATGCACTGACACCTACTCATAAACTCTGTGTAATCACTACCACCATGCTAACATTTGGTATGGGAGCTTCTACCCAGGCGCTCTTTGCCCGTGTAGGCGGTGGTATCTATACAAAGGCAGCCGATGTCGGAGCCGACTTGGTAGGCAAAGTAGAAGCCGGAATCCCGGAAGATGACCCTCGTAATCCTGCCACTATTGCCGATAATGTGGGCGATAATGTAGGCGACGTGGCCGGTATGGGAGCCGATTTATACGAATCTTACTGTGGCTCGATTCTGGCAACAGCCGCACTGGGTGCTGCTGCTTTTATCCATTCGGCAGATACAGTGATGCAATTCAAGGCAGTGATCGCCCCGATGCTGATCGCGGCTGTTGGTATTATCCTTTCTATTATAGGTATATTTGCTGTCCGTACCAAGGAGAATGCGACTATGAAGGACCTGCTCGGCTCTTTGGCTTTCGGTACGAATCTTAGTTCCGTATTAATTGTTGCTGCTACATTCCTTATTCTGTGGTTTCTGCAACTTGATAACTGGATTTGGATTTCTTGTGCCGTAGTAGTCGGACTATTGGTAGGTATTATCATCGGACGTTCTACGGAATATTATACTTCCCAATCCTATCGCCCTACCCAGAAACTAAGTGAAAGCGGTAAGACCGGACCTGCCACCGTAATTATCTCCGGTATCGGTTTAGGTATGCTTTCTACGGCTATTCCGGTAATTGCAGTCGTGATTGGTATCATTGCTTCCTATCTGTTGGCTTCCGCCGGCGATTTTGCCAATGTCGGTATGGGACTGTATGGAATCGGTATTGCGGCTGTCGGCATGCTTTCTACTTTAGGTATCACTCTGGCAACGGATGCTTACGGACCGATTGCGGATAATGCAGGAGGTAACGCAGAAATGTCCGGCTTGGGTGCCGAAGTCCGCAAACGTACCGATGCGCTCGATTCATTGGGGAATACGACTGCTGCCACCGGAAAAGGTTTTGCAATCGGTTCCGCTGCATTGACAGGCTTGGCTTTGCTGGCTTCTTATATTGAAGAAATCCGAATCGGCCTTACACGGCTTGGTAATGTAGATCTGACCTTTGCGGATGGTAGCTCCATCAGTGTGGCGAATGCTACTTTTATCGACTTCATGGATTATTATGAAGTACATCTGATGAATCCGAAAGTTCTTTCGGGTATGTTCCTCGGTTCCATGATGGCTTTCCTGTTCTGTGGATTGACAATGAATGCCGTAGGACGTGCAGCTGGGCACATGGTAGATGAAGTACGTCGCCAATTCCGTGAAATAAAGGGTATTTTGACAGGAGAAGCGGAGCCGGATTACGAACGTTGTGTTGCAATATCAACAAAAGGTGCGCAACGTGAAATGGTTGTGCCTTCCTTAATCGCTATTATTGCCCCTATCCTTACAGGTCTTATTTTCGGTGTTCCCGGTGTACTCGGTTTGCTGATTGGTGGCTTGAGTAGTGGTTTTGTACTGGCTATCTTCATGGCTAATGCCGGCGGTGCATGGGATAATGCAAAGAAATATGTAGAAGAAGGAAACTTTGGAGGAAAAGGCGGTGAAGTTCATAAAGCAACCGTAGTAGGAGATACCGTGGGCGATCCGTTTAAAGATACATCCGGGCCGAGCTTGAATATCTTAATAAAGCTAATGAGCATGGTAGCCATTGTAATGGCAGGACTTACTGTTGCTTGGAGTTTATTCTAAAAAAAAGCAGGAAAGAAGTAAGAAAAAGGAGGCAAAACAAGTCTCCTTTTTTAATTTGAATTACCTTTGTGTCAAAATAGAAGCGATAAATATGTTATTACCTTATTTAAACGAGAATCTGATTGAAGCCGGATGTGATGAGGCCGGTCGTGGATGTTTGGCGGGAGCAGTATACGCTGCTGCGGTTATTCTTCCGAAAGATTTTAAGAATGAACTGTTGAATGATTCCAAGCAACTGTCGGAAAAGCAACGTTATGCACTACGTGAGGTAATAGAGAAAGAAGCGATAGCCTGGGCAGTTGGCGTCGTGTCACCGGAAGAAATTGATGAAATAAATATCCTGCGGGCTTCTTTGCTAGCTATGCATCGTGCAGTGGACCAACTGACTACCCGCCCGCAACATTTACTAATCGACGGAAACCGTTTCACTAAATATCCCGGCATCCCCCATACCACGGTAGTGAAAGGCGACGGGAAATATCTTTCAATAGCTGCGGCTTCTATTTTAGCCAAGACATACAGAGATGATTATATGAACCGTCTCCACGAAGAGTTTCCTTATTATGACTGGGATCACAATAAAGGCTACCCAACTAAAAAACATCGCGCCGCCATTGCCGAACGTGGAACCACTCCTTACCATCGAATGACGTTCAATCTATTAGGAGATGGACAGCTAACTTTGAACTTCTAAAGTCACTTTGTTTCATTTTGCACAAACATTCTACATTTTTTTGCAAAATAAGCACGATTTTGTTACGGATAACCCTAAAATTGTTCTGTTTAGGCTGAAAAAGTGTTGCCTAGTGCTTTTATTTGTTATTGAAATACTATATCTTTGCAAACAATAATAAGAATTAAAAAGTTTAAAATCATGGCAACGAACAAACTATTGTGGTCTTCTAAAATTATTGGGGTATTTTTTATGATGTTGGTTTGCACTCTTTCTGCAAATGCACAGTTTTTACGTACTTCTTATTTCATGGAAGGTACCCATTATCGTCAACAACTAAATCCGGCCTTAACACCGACGAAAGGTTATTTCAACCTTCCGGTGATTGGTGCTGTTAATGCAACTGTCGGTTCTACTTCATTAGGTTATCAGGATATCATCGATATTATTGATGATGGTGACGATTTCTATACTAAACCAGATTTTATGAATCGTCTGAAAGATAATAATAAGTTGAATGTGAACTTCAGTACGGAGATTCTCTCTGCAGGATGGTACAAAGGTAAGAACTTCTGGTCATTCAATATCGGTCTGCGTACAGATATCGGTGCTAACTTGACTAAGAATATGTTCAGTTTCCTGAATCAAATGGAAACAATTGAGGATAACTGGAGAAATAGCAACTATGATATTAGTGGTCAGCAACTGAATATCAATGCCTATACGGAAATAGGTTTAGGACTTTCACGTCAGATTAATAGTCGTTTAACTGTTGGTGCTAGAGTTAAGGCTTTATTAGGTATCGGCAACATGGAGTTGAAACTTAATAAAATTGCGATGAGTGCTAATTTGCCTACTGATCAACAAATCAATCAATGGTCAAGTGAGAGCTATTGGTCAGGCAGCTCTGCAGAAATTGTTGCAAAGGCTCAAGAATTGAAAGCTAAGTTTGATAATTATCATGCAAACTTAACTGTTGGTGCCGAACTGAAGAGTTCTTTCAAAGGCCTGGAATTAAAAGAAGAAGAGGGTAAAGACTATGTAACTGATTTCGACTTTGACAGTGGTAAATTAGGTATTGCTGGTTATGGATTTGGCATCGACTTAGGTGCATCTTATAAAATTCTGGATAATTTGACTGTATCTGCCTCTATTCTTGATTTAGGCTTTATTTCTTGGTCTAAATCAAGTACAAAGATAGCATCAGCTAATCCGGATCCAATTGATATTAAAGGAAGTACTTATGCAGGCATGATTGATCCGGCCAATGCACAATCTAGTGTTACAAATGCATTGAATCAGTTGCAAAACGATGCTGAAAATTACATGGATCTTGTGACACAAGGTGATGTGCTTAACTATGATATGTTGCAACTTGAAGTAGGAGATGCTAAAGAATCTCGTAAATCTCGTCTTGCTTCTACTCTTGTATTAGGTGCAGAATACGGATTCTTTAATAACAAATTAGCAGTCGGTGTATTGTCAACAACTCGTTTTGTACAGCCTGATGCTCTTACAGAATTAACATTCTCCGCAAACTACCGTCCGAAAAGCTGGTTCAATGTAGCGCTTAGCTATTCAGCTATCCAGTCAGCTGGTAAATCTTTCGGTTTGGGTCTGAAATTAGGTCCTCTGTTTGTCGGAACTGACTATATGTTCTTAGGAAAGAACTCTAACTCTGTTAATGGATTCGTTGGGGTATCTATTCCGTTGGGTGGAAGAAAAGCAAATAAAGAAGGATAAAATATTTTAATTTCTCTCTCTAAACATTCTCTTTTAATTAATTCTCTATAGAATAAAATACGTATAATTACAGCTTACCGTCATAAAGAATCCTTATAAAGGATCATAGATGGTAAGCTGTTTTTTTGTGTTCCTCCTTTTAGAACCACTTAATCTTCCGGAATATCACAAACGCAAGCGTTGACAATCCGATGGAAAAGAGCACAATCAAAGAGAAAGCAAAGGGCACTTCTTCCAGGTGAATGTCCACATTCATGCCATAGAAACTGGCAATCAATGTCGGAAGCATCAGGACGATGGACAGACTTGTCATACGTTTCATGATCGTATTCACATTATTGGAGATAATAGACGCAAAAGCATCCATTGTCCCTGTGAGGATATCACTGTAAATATTCACCGTATTGAGCGCCTGTTTCAGCTCGATAATTACATCTTCCACTAATTCAGTGTCCAGATAATCCGTATCCTGAAAAATAGTCCTTAACTTACCGATCATCACTTCATTTCCACGGATGGAAGTGTTGAAGTAGACAAGTGTTTTCTGCAGTCTCATCAGACGAAGCAGGTCCTCGTTACGGATGCTTCGTTCCAGTTCCTTTTCTGCGGCACTGATGTCTATGTTTATCTGCTTTAGATATTTCAGGAACCACACAGCAGAAGAATAGATTAACCGGAAAATCAGATCTAGCTTGTTGCGTACAACGATCCCTTTTCGACGGGTATGCTCTATGAAATCCGGTAACAAATCCGTGTTGTGATAACAGACGGACACAATAATCTCGTTATTGGTAATAATTCCAATCGGTACAGTGTCGAAAGGCAGACTGCCATTCTGTTTGTTCACTACCGGGATACGGAGAATCGTCAACAACCAGTTGCCTTCCGTATCTGTACGCGGACGTTCGTCCGTGTCGGCTATATCATTCAGAAATGATTCGGGTACGTTGAGAGTTTGAGTTAGAAATTCAAAGTCATCATTGTTTGGGCATACTACATTTACCCAGCTGTTGGGAAGCCATTGTGCTTTTTCCACAAAGCCAGCCTCACAATAAAGATACGTTCTCATCTTATTGCCTCCTTTCGTTTGTTTGACACGAGCAGAGGCATCGGTCTTCAATGGCTCTGTTCGCTTTAATTAATACTAGTTGTGCACGTTCGCGGGTTTGAATCGTCCATATTTCTATGATTTTAATTTAAAAGCGATGCAAAGGTACGGAAAAATGAGATGGTTTCCGTGCTTTGCATTGCTTTTTTTGATATTCTTTTATGGGTGACCTTATATTGGCATCCGTTATTTAGAGGTCCTGATACTATTCACCTTTTACTTCAAAATGATTATCCAGATATTTCCTGATACTGTGGCTGCTTAAACCTTCTTTTGATATACTGCCATCTTTTTCAACAAGTTCGTAGTGCGGTATAGCATTAAATTGAAATAGTTGGCGAAGGTAGTTAAACTCTGTTTCCGATACATAGTAACAGGCTTCTCCTTTTAGATTCTTCTCTACATATTTTTTGTAGGCTTTCTCGGGCGAATCTTTCTGGCTGGTGATATAAATGAACTGAAATTCCGGATGATCTTTGTATTTTTTGCGTAGGTCGGCAGTTGCTTCTATTTCTCCGCGACAAGGTGCGCAAGTAGTTGCCCAGAAATCAACAAACAACACCTTACCGGAATGATTTTTGATGATATTACGAAATATTTCTGTTGCTTTTCCTTCAGGCAGCTGATAAGATTTCGTCATGTCTTTCGGGTGTTTCTTTTCTAGTATCCGTTCGGCTTCTGTTACGAGAAATGGTTCGCTGAATGTTTGTTTGATGCTATCCACATATTCATGTGCTATTTGGCTGTCTTTGATATTTCCTAAATCATAGTCAAAGCTCCGCACTTTGGCTATTTGCCAAAGCAATGGATTGGGAATATGATATAATTGAGCAATGATGGAATCTTTCTTTAAATCATATTTCCGATCTATATTTATCCGTAGCCTATCTTTATCCTGTTGGGATTCTCCTTTTTTCCCCGATTCCTTCAAACATAATGTTGCATATTCTTGTACGAGTTTCTGTTCCTTTTCATAGAGCGATGCAGTCTTCCCTTTTTCATCAATTAACTGCTTGATGATGATTTTGACAGTAGTTCCGGCCAACTTCTCCTGTTTAAGTCTTATCGCTTCCTGCTCCTTATTCAGTTTCACTCCTTTTTCTTTAAGGAAAGTCAACAGGGATTTCTTCGGATAAGTATAATCGATGCTGTCAGATGTAGAAAAGGTTTGATAGGGATATGCTTTTCGGAATATATCCATATATTCGAAACGGTTGATGAATATGCTTGCGTTTTTACTCGCAAGTACGACTGCATCATTGAGCGGCATATCTTTCAAGAAGCTGTAATATGAATCGTTTTCTTTCACTTTTAGTGCCTGATTGGTACTATCCTGTTTTGCATAGTAATCTCTACCCATCAGGAAACCAAGAAACGTGCTTCCAACCTGTAAATCGACCTTGTTCTTTATCAGATGAACTGCCTTGAGAGAAGGCTGATAGATTTGCCTTACGGAATCTGCAATATGTTTCCATTGTGCAATGATAGGCTTCATGTGCTCCTGATACTGGTCGGGGGGTAATGTCTTTTGCGATTTCGACAAGTCTTCGTAGCGATAAGTAATCAGTTTGTCAAGGTCTTTCAGTAAGTAGGAGAGAGGTGCAGATGGTCCCATATATGCTGTGTTCCTGATAGGGAAGTAATGGTCGCGTGCACGGCTGCGTGCCATTACTGCTTCCCAGTCGATATACATGGTGAGAGTTTGTCCGGGTTCGATATAGAATGGAATCCAGTTGTTTCCCAGTACTACCGATGATTCTACCGGATGATTAATAATAAATCGACAGCTAAAACTGCCGTTCGGAGCTATTTGGATAACGGTCGGATAATCTTCGCGAGTGAGTTCGTTTGACAGGTAAATAAGACCGGTGTCGAACCCTAAACGGGGATCGTATCCGTCTATATACCCTTGCAGGTAAGCTGCATCCTGACGGAAGAACTGCTGAAAGTCATCTTCCGCATTAACAAGTGTCACCGGAGTTCTTTCCTTGCTGTATACTATTTCTTCTGTTCCTTTCTGTTGAATCTTACACGTTCCGTCTTTTTGTGGAGTAAATGATAAAGCAATTTCTTCATGACTCTGTTTGTCTTTTAAAGCCATTTCAATCCGCTTTCCCTTTTTTCGGATATTTTCATTGGTGTATATCCGGTTATTCAGAATGCTGATGGAGTCGTAAACTCCATATTCCCATGAACCGGAACCGTCCGTCTTGAACCAATTGCCTTTGATGATGGCTAAAGGGGAAGACTTTTTCTTCTTTTGCGGTACCAGCGATATATCGTAAATATTGCCTTCGGGGTCAGTCGGATTGAGAAAATGAATCGTTTGCGTTTCTGACGGTAACGGTTCGAAAACAAGAACATAATCCATCGTGCCTGAAGCCGGCATATAGACTTCTTTTTTGAGCTCGATGCCTTCGGCACTTTTAAACATATATTTCTTTCCGGTGGCAGCATCTTCCAGATAGGTATCCCCATCTTCCATGATCCACCAGTGAGGGCGGAAGATGGCATGAATATATACTCTTGTGTTTTCGGGAGTACGTTCTATACGGGTGATGTTGGAAATACTTCCTGATCGGGCTTTGAAAGGAGGATTGTCGATTGTTTGTGCGGATATTATACCCGATAACAAAAGGAAGATGCAAAATAAAGTTGTTTTCATAATAATAGTTTTTCGATAAACATGTTGAAAGTAATTTTACAAAGTAAGAAAAATATCCATGAACTGATACACTTCTGCCCTGTAACTTAACATAGATTAAACGTTTACGTAACCATCTTTTTTGTACCTTTGCGCCCGAAAATCAGTGTGATAATTTAAATATTAAAATATTATGAGTAAGAAAGCCCTTTTAATGATCCTCGATGGTTGGGGATTAGGTGACCAAAAGAAAGACGACGTAATCTTCAACACTCCCACTCCTTATTGGGATTATCTGATGAGTACTTATCCTCACTCTCAACTTCAGGCAAGCGGTGAAAACGTAGGTTTGCCCGACGGACAGATGGGTAACTCGGAAGTAGGTCACTTGAATATCGGTGCCGGACGCGTGGTTTATCAGGACTTGGTGAAAATCAATCGTGCATGTGCGGACAACAGCATCATGAAAAATCCTGAAATCGTTTCTGCCTTCTCTTATGCAAAAGAAAACGGAAAGAATATTCACTTTATGGGGCTGACTTCTAACGGTGGTGTACACAGCTCACTCGTTCATCTCTTCAAACTTTGCGATATCGCAAAAGAATATAACATCAACAATACATTTATCCACTGCTTCATGGATGGCCGTGATACTGACCCGAAGAGTGGTAAAGGCTTTATCGAAGAACTTTCTGCACACTGCGAGAAATCAGCAGGAAAGGTTGCTTCTATCATCGGCCGTTATTATGCAATGGACCGTGATAAACGTTGGGAACGTGTAAAAGAAGCATACGACCTGCTCGTAAACGGTGTAGGCAAGAAAGCTACCGATATGGTTCAGGCAATGCAGGAATCTTACGACGAAGGCGTGACAGATGAATTCATCAAACCGATTGTAAACGCTAACTGTGACGGAACAATCAAAGAGGGTGATGTAGTGATCTTCTTCAACTACCGTAATGACCGTGCCAAAGAGTTGACTGTCGTACTGACTCAACAAGATATGCCGGAAGCTGGCATGCATACTATCCCGGGGCTGCAATATTACTGTATGACTCCGTATGATGCATCTTTCAAGGGCGTTCATATCTTGTTCGACAAAGAAAACGTGTCCAACACATTGGGCGAATATCTTGCTTCCAAAGGCTTGAGCCAACTTCATATCGCTGAAACAGAAAAGTATGCTCACGTAACATTCTTCTTTAACGGTGGACGTGAAACTCCGTTCGATAAAGAAGAACGTATCCTTGTTCCTTCTCCAAAAGTTGCTACTTATGACTTGAAGCCGGAAATGAGCGCTTTTGAAGTAAAAGAGAAACTGGTAGCTGCCATCAACGAGAACAAATATGATTTCATTGTAGTGAATTTTGCTAACGGTGACATGGTTGGCCATACCGGTATTTACGAAGCAATCGAGAAAGCGGTTGTTGCTGTAGATGCTTGTGTGAAAGATGTAATCGAAGCCGCTAAAGCACAAGATTACGAAGCGATTATCATTGCCGATCATGGTAATGCTGACCATGCTTTGAACGAAGACGGTACTCCGAATACTGCTCACTCTTTGAACCCTGTTCCTTGTGTTTACGTGACAGAGAATAAGGCTGCGAAAGTAGAAGATGGTCGTTTGGCAGATGTTGCTCCGACTATTTTAAAGATTATGGGACTGGAAGTTCCGGCAGAAATGGACGGAAACGTTTTGATTAAGTAATTTAGATTTCTATAATTGGGAGGGCGGAGTTCTACTCCGCCCTTTTTGTCTCACATAAGGTTTAAAATGATACAAATAGGTGATGTAGTAGTGTCTCTTGATGTATTTCAGGAGAAGTTCCTTTGCGATTTGGGCGCTTGTAAGGGGGCCTGTTGCATTGAAGGTGATGCCGGTGCTCCGGTAGAGCTGGACGAGGTGATGGAGTTGGAAGAAGTTTTGCCAATTATTTGGGATGAACTGGCTCCGGAAGCACGTGCGGTGATTGAAAAGCAAGGAGTAGTATATACGGATGAGGAAGGTGATCTGGTGACTTCTATTGTTAATAATAAGGACTGTGTGTTTACCTGCTACGATGAGAAAGGCTGTTGCTACTGTGCTATTGAGAAGGCTTATCGGGAGAGGAAAACAGACTTCTATAAACCGGTGTCCTGTCATCTTTATCCTATCCGGATCGGCGATTACGGGCCCTATAAAGCGGTGAATTATAATCGTTGGGACGTATGTAAAGCAGCAGTTTTGCTGGGGAAAAAAGAGAATCTTCCCGTATATCAGTTTTTGAAAGAGCCTTTAATCCGTAAGTTCGGTGAAGAATGGTACAAAGAGCTGGTCACTGTTGCTGAAGAGCTGAAAAGGCAACAATATATTTAAATTCTCTTCCGGTTCTTGCGTATGCAATATAGCTGATAGAGCAAAATGCACAATGCGATTATGATTCCGCATGCCGGCATAACCCATGCTTCCGGATGGATAATAATCAAGAAGATACAAGTCGCGATCACGCAGGAAGTCAGTACAATAAGAAACAACCTGATCTTTGCAAATAACGGATTGGGCGCAGTAGTTTTCATTTTCATAGTTATGTTTTCTTTGCTTTTTATGCAAGATAGTGATTTTGTATGGAAAACGTTTCTGCTGTTAGGTTTTATTAAGAGATGGGCGGTTGAACGATTCGAACATGAAAGCCCCTTCAGACAAAAGAAAAACGCCGATCGAAGGATGTTCCTTCGCCATCGGCGTTTCCTCGTTGTAAGATGTGAGGTTGGTTTATAAAAACGTATTATTTAAATTATGCATCGATATTTGCATACGTTGCATTCTCTTCAATAAACTCGCGGCGTGGCCCTACATCTTCACCCATCAACATAGAGAAGATATAATCAGCTTCTGCGGCGTTGTCAATATTTACTTGTTTCAGCATACGGTTTTCAGGGTCCATAGTTGTTTCCCACAACTGCTGGGCGTTCATCTCACCCAAACCTTTGTAGCGTTGTGTATGAATCGCATTTTCTGAACCACCGCCGTAAGTGTCAATAAACTTTTGGCGTTGTGCATCTGTCCAGCAATACTCTTCTACTTTACCCTTTTTGCAGAGGTAGAGCGGGGGAGTAGCGATGTACAGATAACCGTTCTGGATAACCTGCGGCATATAACGGAAGAAGAACGTCATGATCAGTGTGTCGATGTGAGAACCATCGACGTCGGCATCGGTCATGATGATAATCTTGTGATAGCGCAGCTTCTGTATGTTTGCTTCCTTGCTGTCTTCATCAGTTCCGATAGTCACACCGAGAGCTGTGTAGATATTGCGGATTTCATCACTTTCCAAAGCCTTGTGATACATGGCTTTTTCTACGTTCAGAATCTTACCGCGTAATGGGAGGATCGCCTGGAACATACGGTTACGTCCCTGTTTGGCAGTACCACCTGCCGAGTCTCCCTCGACGAGGAACAATTCACATTTTGAAGGATCCTTATCCGAACAGTCGGCCAATTTGCCCGGCAGACCACCACCCGACATCGGCGACTTGCGTTGTACCATTTCACGGGCCTTTCTTGCAGCGTGACGTGCAGTAGCGGCAAGAATCACTTTGTCGACAATTGTTTTGGCTTCCTTCGGATGTTCTTCCAGATAATATGCTAATACTTCGCCCACTGCCTGGTCAACAGCACCCATCACTTCGTTGTTACCCAACTTCGTTTTAGTCTGTCCTTCAAACTGTGGTTCAGCTACTTTTACAGAAATAACGGCAGTCAAACCTTCACGGAAGTCATCTCCCGAAATTTCAACTTTCACCTTTTCCAGCATCTTGCTGTCTTCGGCGTATTTTTTCAACGTACGAGTCAGCGCACGGCGGAAACCTGCCAAGTGTGTACCACCTTCAATGGTGTTGATATTGTTAACGTATGAGTGAACGTTTTCGGAGAATCCGGTATTGTACATGATAGCCACTTCAATAGGAATTCCCTGCTTTTCGGAGTTTAGATAGATCACATCGTTAATCAAGTGCTCGCGTGATGACTCGATAAAACGTACGAACTCTCTCAAGCCTTCTTCTGAATAGAACTGCTCGCTCTTGAAACTTCCATCTTCGTTCACCACCCGACGGTCAGTCAGAGAGATGCGAAGACCGGCGTTCAGATAAGCCAATTCGCGCAGACGTGAAGCCAGAATCTTGTAGTCGTATACCGTTTCAGTAAAGATGGTACCATCCGGCCAGAATTGTTGGCGGGTTCCCGTAATGTCGGCTGTACCGACTTCCTTTACAGAATAAAGCGGTTTACCGATCTCGTATTCCTGCTGATAGATTTTACCATTACGGAATACTTGTGTAGTCATGTGGGTAGACAGCGCGTTTACGCAGGACATACCTACACCGTGCAAACCTCCGGATACTTTGTAAGAACCCTTGTCGAATTTACCTCCGGCGTGCAATACGGTCATGGCAACTTCCAGTGCCGACTTCTTTTCTTTCTCGTGATAGTCAACCGGAATACCGCGTCCGTTGTCCTGTACTGTGATTGAATTGTCTTCGTTGATTGTTACTTCGATATGGTCGCAATAGCCGGCCAATGCTTCGTCGATAGAGTTGTCAACGATTTCGTATACCAAGTGGTGAAGTCCCTTGACGCTGATGTCACCAATGTACATCGCAGGGCGTTTTCTTACTGCTTCAAGACCTTCCAATACTTGGATACTATCCGCAGAATAAGACCCGTTATTGGGAGTGATTTGTTCTTCGCTCATAATTGCCTTTCTAACTTTAATAACAGAGCAAATATAGTGAAAATTGTCGACTTGACGAAGAATAATCAGTGAAAAATAAAGAATGCGGGCGGTTTCTCTGTATTGTTGATAGGTTTGATATTCAGTGGGTTATAAACAAGAAAGGCCGAACTTAAAAGTTCAGCCTGGATGCTATATAGAATTGTTAAATTCTTGTTGTTAAGCGAGCTTGTTGATGTAAAGAGCCAACTTAGATTTCAGATTGTTAGCTTTGTTTTTGTGAATGATGTTCACTTTAGCCAACTTATCCAACATCTTTGTAATGCCTGGGTACATTGCAACTGCTTCTGCTTTATCAGTAGTTGCACGAAGCTTTCTAACAGCATTTCTCATGGTCTTGCCATAATATCTGTTGTGAAGTCTTCTTGTCTCTTCTTGTCTGATTCTTTTCAGTGATGATTTATGATTTGCCATCTCGACTAATCTATTTTTTAGTTCTTTATTCTTTTAACTTGTAGCCCGTGGGGGAATCGAACCCCCCTTTCAAGAATGAAAATCTTGCGTCCTAACCGATAGACGAACGGGCCATCCTGTTGTAGCATTTCTGCTTTTTGCTTTCTCGAATCTGTGTTTGTTTCTCGATTGCGGATGCAAAGGTAGGAACTTTTTTGAAACTGGCAAATGATTCATAGAAAAATTTTCAATGAATATGTGTTTTTTTCACAGATGTCTTTCTTTTTGGCTGATATTCAGTGAAATATATGGTTGTGATTTTTATATAAAAAAATCTCTCCTGTGAAAAACAGTAGGAAGCATGTTTTCTTACCACCTTATTATATATAGAGAAATAAAAAAGCTGCTTATTGGTAACTTCTTTTGTAACTAAATGATTCTTTAGGCGACTAACGGAACAAATACCGGAGACGATGAATGATAACAAAGAATTTATAGGCATACTGCTACAAAATAAGCGTATCATTTATAAGGTTTGTTTCATGTACGCACAAGATAAGGAAGTGGAAGCGATATTTAACGCCGTATGTCTCCGATTATTTTGTGTTTTTTTGTAGCTTTGCTTCGGATTGGAAACGAGATAAATATCGGTTATGCTGCAAAAAACGAAAGGAATAGTTCTTCATACATTGAAATACAATGATACATCTATCATTGTGGATATGTATACAGAGTTGTCCGGCAGGGCTTCTTTTCTTGTAACAGTGCCCCGTTCGCGGAAAGCGGCTGTGAAATCCGTACTTTTCCAGCCCTTGTCTTTTATTGAGTTCGAGGCCGACTATCGCCCCAACGCAACTCTCTATCGTGTGAAAGAAGCGAAATCTTTTTATCCTTTTTCTTCCATTCCATACGATCCGTATAAGTCTTCGATGGCACTTTTTCTGTCGGAGTTTCTTTACAGGGCTATTCGGGAGGAGGCGGAGAATCGTCCGTTATTTGCTTATCTGCAACATTCCATCATTTGGCTGGATGAGTGTGGAGACGGCTTTGCCAATTTCCATCTGGTGTTCCTGATGCGTCTTTCCCGTTTCCTGGGACTTTATCCGAATCTGGAGGATTATCATACCGGCGATTACTTTGATTTATTGAATGCCTGCTTCACTTCTATTCGTCCCCAGCTGCATTCTTCCTATATCAATCCCGAAGAGGCTGCCCGTCTCCGTCAACTGATGCGCATGAACTATGAGACAATGCATCTCTTTGGCATGAGCCGTGCGGAGCGTACCCGTTGCCTGACGATTATGAATGATTATTACCGCTTGCATCTGCCGGACTTCCCGGCATTGAAATCATTGGAGGTGTTGAAAGAACTGTTTGATTAATTAGTAACTTCTTGCGGGTTTGTATGCTGTTTCTGAAAATATATGTTACTTTTGTCCGTAGAGAACAAAAGAGAATGAACAAGCGAGAAACAATATGAAAAGATTCCTGTACCTGACGGTCTGTTTTCTTATCCTTGGGGAGTTTTATGGTTGTAACGGAGACGTGTTTGTCGACGACTTCCGTTCTTCCGATTCCGAACTGACGCTGGACGGGAACGGGGATGTTGCCACTATTCAATTTGCAGCTGCCAATTGGGATTGGATGTATATAGCCTTCGATTTTCCCATTCAATATAAAATATATGATGCGGACAATCGCCTGATAACAACCGACCAAGGTCCATCGCTGAACGGGTTTGGAAAGATTGTGTGCACCGGAGAGATGATTGATTTCATCATCGAACGCGTTCATCCCAAAGAAGTGAAGATAACGGTGGGCGAGAATGCCCTTTCCGCTCCTTTTCAATTCCAGCTCAGGGCGAGCAACGAGTATGAGTGGCAGGAGATACGCGTCGAGATTTCTCCGACAGACAGATATGTGATGGATAGCATCACTTATTCTTTGAATGCATATTCTTACAATCCGGAAAACAGGACAGAGAGAAAAGAAGGCGTCTCCTTTCATAACTTTACAGATGTTTTCTCTACATACACGTTTTCCCCTTTCGAGTCTTTTTACCATTTTATGAGATTCAAAAGCGATGTGCCCGAAGCTTTTCAACTACTGGGCGAAGCCGGTCTGACGGTGGAAATACCAAGCATGAAAGACGGATATTTAGGGATGAACGGCAAGCGGGCGCCGTTCATTTCTGCGCAACAAATGTTGCCTTGCTCCAGTACGGAGCAGGAAGAAGACATAATTCCTCCCCGGACTGCTCGAATCTATACCTTATGGATGGTGTATGATTGGTTGGAAACGCGGTATACCCTCTATGTTTCTCACCCCAAAACCAAGAAACAACGAATCGTAAGCGGCACGTTGCATAGCGAAATGCCTGTAAAATATCACATAACACACAGGGATGTCTCTCTCAAAAACTAACCTTTCAACAACTAATATATCAATGATTAGAAATAGAAACGCCATACGGTTGCTGTGCCTCTTTTGCATCCTGGTACATCCGGCAATCAACGCAAATCTGGAAGCCCGGACAATCATCGGGCAACGGAACGACAGCGTCAGCCATCCCCTGATCCGCCATCAGCTTGGCTTCGACATCCGTCCGGGATATATCGTCTCCACCCATAGTTTTCTGCAAGGAGACAATGCGCAGCAAAAGAAAATCGACCAATCGCTTTCCTTCCATTTCAAGTACGCTTTCAGATTCAGCAAAGAATCCAATCTCGGCAGGCTCTTTCCCCATACCTATCAGGGTATTGGCATTTCCTACCATACTTTCTTTAGTCCCGCTGAATTGGGAAATCCCGTGTCGGTATACGCTTTTCAAGGGTCACGTATCGCGCAACTGTCCCCCCGTTTGTCGCTCGATTACGAATGGAACTTCGGGGCTTCTTTTGGCTGGAAGAAATATGATGAACTATCCAATCCGCAAAACGTGCTGATTGGCTCCAAAATCAATGCGTACATCAATCTCGGCTTTTTGCTGAACTGGCAAGTTCACAAGTACTGGAAACTGGCGGCAGGTGTAGATCTCACCCATTTTTCCAATGGAAACACGCATTATCCTAATGGCGGCCTTAATGTTATTGGAGGAAGAATCGGCATCGTGCGTACTTTGGGCGTGGATGAGGGACCCGGTCCCATCACTCCCGGACGGCTCTTTATAAAACCTCACGTCAGCTATGACCTGGTGATCTACGGAGCCACCCGCAAAAGAGGACTGATTGGAGACGATGTGTCGAGTATGATTCCCGGTTCGTTTGGTGTGGCGGGCATCAATTTCGCCCCGATGTATAATTTCAACAACTATTTTCGGGCAGGGCTTTCTGCGGATGCGCAATATGATGAGAGTGCCAATCTCAAAGAGTATAGAGTGGGCGAGTATTACTTGGGCGATTTGAAGTTTCATCGTCCTCCTTTCCGTAAGCAGTTTGCCGTGGGGTTATCTCTTCGGGCAGAACTGGTGATGCCCGTTTTCTCCATCAATGTCGGCGTCGGTCGGAATTTGATATACAGCGGTGACGATATGGAAGGGTTCTATCAAATTCTGGCTCTCAAGACTTACGTCACACGTCATTTGTTTTTGCACGTAGGATACCAGTTGAGCAAGTTTAAAGACCCCAACAATCTGATGCTGGGGCTTGGATATAGATTCCATGATAAACGATGAAAGAGTATGATAAGGTATAGGGAGGGCTTAGCTGTTTATGCCTCTTCCACTTTCACTAGTTTCCAACCCTGAAATACCAATGCGATGCATTTCAATTCTGTCGTTCCCTTGTCATGCCTGATCCATTCGCTTGTCGCATACTGTTTCAGTTGCGTTTTTGCATCAGACAGTAGCTTTTTGATTTCAGCATCCGAAGCGTCCCGTTTGGCGTATTTCACTTCAATGCAGTAGCTGTATGCCATGTCGGGAAGCTGCATCAGGCGGGGGTGGAGGAAGATGTCGGCATATCCTTTGTTGCTTTCGTATTCGGGGCGTGCGATATAGTAACTATTTAGTCCCAGATAAGCGAGAATGAAAGCTTTCACGTGTGCTTCCCCCTCTATAAATTCACGGATGCTGCTTTGCTTGTTCAGGCGTTCGACGATATATTCGAAGTAAGGATTCCAATCACCTTCGTATGCCATTTCATACATCAGTATGTTTAGCTTTTCCACTTCCAAATTGAGACCGGAGCTATCTTTGTAGATGTCTATCATGTATCCATAGAGTTGCTCGCGCACCGTTTGGTTGGGGATGGAGAGTATATTCATCGGGCCTCTAGTGCCGTTGATGGTAAGCATACCATAATAATAGAGGAGACTCTTGAAGTATTCGGTTTTTATAATATTCTCGGCCGGGAAACTGTCGGCAATGATTCCGCTAGTGGCGCCCTTCTCTACTATTTCCTGTACGACACTTGCATTTTCTCCAAAAGTCTTGTCTACGCGGATAAGGTGGCGCAGTTTGTTATAGTCGGTACGGATGTTGGCATCGAGCATTGTGTTGGGTATGCGCATGTTTAGCAGATAGCGGTTCATGAAGTAGAGCACCATGTCTGAATTGTACATGGACGGTTCGTCCAGTGCTTCGGTGGAAAAGCAATAATTATCATACCACGGTTTCATGATTTCTATCAGTTCGTCTGTAGAGTGCGGTAGGTCCCGGCGTTCTTTGTAATAATCTATCAAATCGCGCACTTCGTATTCGTTGAAACCTATCATATTATTAAATATGGAGTTGCTGCTATAATTATCCGCAATATTGAATCCGCTTGTCAGGTCGTCCATTGTCACAGGACTGACTCCCGTGAGGAAGATTCGCTCGATGACAGAGTTTGAATAATCCTTCACTACCTTGAGGAATCCGCGGAAGAATCCGTTGCCGTGGGTGATGCTGTGATAACGTTCATTGCCGTAATCTACCAGAATGTTATTGGCGAAGTTGTCATATTCGTCAAGGATAAGATATATTTTCAATCCTTTGCTTTTGGCGGACAAGCATAAGAATCCCAATATTTCGGCTGCGGTATCATATTTTTCCAGTTCTTCTGCGATATTTTTCCCTAATAGGTCACTATAATCTTTGGCAAAAGCACTCATCACCAGTTTACAATAGGTATTGAAAGTCTGTTTCAAAGTCTCCATATCGCTGGCTACACTGCTGAAGTTGAGCGTCAACACCAGATATTTGTTACGGTTGGGCGTGGGATGTTTGCCTATATATAATTCTCCGAAGCTTTCCTCGAATTTGTCTTTCTTGTTGATGTCGTAGTAAAGACCCAGCATGTTCAGGAAAAGACTCTTCCCGAAACGACGGGGACGGACAAAGAAAAAGAAACGGCTTATATTTTCTACTTTCTCTATATATTGGGTTTTATCTACATAATAATAACCATCACGGATGATAGACTCGAAGTCCGTCATCCCGTATGGTATTTTCTTGATTGCTGCCTCCATAATTGCCCTTTTTAATTATAGAGAACAAAGTTAGCTTATTTTCTTCTATCCGACAATCAAATAGAGACTTATTCCAGCGTTGGTTGTAAATTTGCCGAAGGGGAAAACTATTTCCCCTTCTTAGTTTCTATTGACTGTTCATCTCTTTCATCGCAGGATTGAGTATATATGTCTTGCAAATATAAAAAGTGATAAAAGAGGTGGACAACTAATGTGTAAATAACGTTGTTTTGAGTTTATCGGTTTCTTATATTAGCGATTATACCAAGATTTATGTCTCTATAAAAATAACCACCGGGCTCAAATACTATGCTTCCGTTATCATTAACCATGTAATAGCCATTAAAACTCTCATTCATACCAAAGTTACAATGGAGGTAAACGGAGTTTTCTTCATTAATGGCATATCCATCAACTAAAAAAGCGACTTTGTCTAGGTCACCTACGAAAACAGGATAAAGAGAAAGTAGGGATTTTTTTACAACTTCTAAATTCCAGCTTTGATCATTATCGCAAGTCAGTCCGCATTGAGAAGTATTTATTTGTCTTGAAATATTTCTTATTGGGGTTTTCACTGCAATAACAGAATTTACAATCTCGGTGGAAGGTCCAGTAGCAGTCCATTTATCATAATTATAACATTCTCCCCATACAGGATATGCACCAATTGTATTGTAGACATATTTTAGTAAAGTTGCGATCATTTTTTCATTGGATTGTGTCGCTTCTTTTTCCATGGTTAATATTTCCCAATTTATATTTATTCCGTCAATGTTTAAATAAGGTCTTAAATATGCCATAGCTTGGGCAATAGCAATAGAAGCTTGTCCTGTAGGATAGTTGCCATATAGAGCTCCTCCAGGTCTGTTAGGAGATATGCGTTCATAACGTTCTACGAAAGCTTGAGGCAATAGTTGGTTATATGGAGTAAATTGATGCCAGTTTGTTCTGCAAAATGGTACAATCATTACGCTTACTTCCCCAGGTATAGACTCTACTGGACGAGAACGTGTTGATGATGTATCTTTGTAGTTTTGAATTTTTTCCATTAAAATATTTTTGGCCATTTGCATCATTATGTTGGGCCCTAAAGAGACTTGATAAACCGAATCATTGAATGAAGGTATATATGCGAGTACTTTTTGGAATCTTTTATCTCCGGAAACAATAATTCTCCCATTCTTCGGACCGTTATTTATTTCTATTTCATAAATTAAGGGGAGTTTTTCACTTGATAAAGCTCTTGTTTTTTCAGAAGCGTGTAGCCTATATGTACTTTTTATACCAAATGCAGTATTATTATCTCTAGTTCGTGGTTCGGATGTTACAGATTCGTGAAACGTTTTGGCAATTGTAAGTGCCTCACTTTCTGACAAATCATAAAGACTACTATTAGTTTCTATATTAATCTCTTTGTCTAGTTCCTCTGTACATGCTGAAATTGATACAGCAAAAATGATACATATAAATATGTTTTTTCTCATAATGTTTTTGTTTACTTAATTATTCAATTGCTGATAGAAAACATTGGATTTTTGCACCTTTTACAGATGCATTCGGATATTTTGATTTATACTTTTCAGTAAAGTCTAATACAATGATAATTGTATGGTCGTTTACTACGGCGAATCCGTGTTTAGATATGTTGTTGTTAAAGTTTAAGGTAAGGCTGTCTTTATCCCACTCGTAGGTTCCGGCCTTTTTATTATTGTCATAGTCGGATGAAGAATAATCAATTTCCACAGCTTTAGTATCTTTATCAAAAGAGTATAGTATTCCCGTTCGGTTCTTGGCAATTTCTTTTAATTCGCTCTCTATTATTTCTCGAATGTGCAGGTCACCACCATTTATCCAAGTGCTGGAGGAATCTCCTTTTTCTATGAACTTTCCGGAAAGGTAGTCGGAAATAACTTCAATCTCTGCAAAATTATCAGGATTTCTTAAGTCACGCAGATATATGGAAGTGTTTCCTACACTGTTTCCTGTGATTAGGATTGCCTTACTATCATTTTGAGGTTCAACTGTTGCTATTCGAGGATTTTCAGACTGTAATCCAAGCCCCATTTGGAATTTTTCTAAATCAGACAATATATATACAATTCTTTTTTCTCCTGCTAAAATATGTATGGAGTTGCTACTTAATTCAATGGGTTCACAATTTAGTTTGTCTTCGTTTGAGCAGCTAATTGTAAATATACAGAATATCAGAAATAACAGTTTCACTTGTCTATCTACTTTTGTATCGATCAAAATGTAAGCCCTCCTAATTGAATTATTTCATTATCCTTCCAGACATAATTAACTTTTACTTCTGTGATACCGGCATCAGGATATCGTTGCTGATATTCTGATGTTTTGTCACTCTGTAGAATATATCCGTGTGACATTCCTGTAGCAAATTTGAAGCCGAATTTCTCTGTTTTATCGTCATACATTAGGGTTAAAGAGGTAATGTTCCATTCGTATGTACCTTCTTTGAATATCCCCGAATCAGTTTTCATTGTGAACTTTTTGGTTTCTTGATTGAATGTATAAGTGGCACCGATGAATGGCTTTTCTTTTTCTCGTAACTCAATTTCTATCTCTGGAGGGATTCTTAGATCTATTGCTTTTATTATTATTCCCGGAGAACCAGGATGACCTTCGAGCGGAATTCCCCAATTGATAATTTCCGAGCTGTTGAAGTATATTACATATACGTAGATCTCACATACTATCTTATTATTGTCAGTATCAATAAGTCGTATCATGGTGCTCCCACTTTTGTATGTAGCGATGCATACGCCCATTACGTCAAGAGTTGCAGTTGCAATTTCTTGATTTTCTGATTCTAATTTATAGTTGTGCTCTGTTAAGTCTGTTTCTATGATGATGTGTGATGTCACTCCTTCCCATATGGAAACTGACTTCTTTTCAACTTCGTATGGTTGTTCTTCAGAGCAACCATACGAAGATATGAGTAATGATGTAATAAATAAAAAAATATAAATTCTCATTGCTGGGCTATTTTCTAGTTATATTATATAACATAGTCATTTCTTGGGTATAGTATGCAACATATTCTTTCTTTGTCTTAAATATGACATCACAATCTTGCAAATCATTACTTGTTCTGAAATAAACTTTAGACCCTATTCCCCATCCAATATTTACTGACCAATAATGGTAGTACCCTGCACGTCGAGGATGTCTGGTAATAACCACTCCATCTATTAACCATGCATGCCCTCCAAGTTTTCCAGTTATATTACCATCTTTATCTACTATATGCCCTGAACCAAATAGGAAAACAGGTTTTCTTTCAAATAAAGATTGCTTGGCAAGATTTCCGTCAAATTTAGTTTTTTGATCTCCCGAAAAATTAGTCATGCTTCTTAAGTAATTTATCATATTGGGAGTAGAAGTTTCTGTTTGCGTAATTACGGACTTTGTGTATTTACTACCTGTTTCGATATCTTGCAATACTTTATCTTCATATGCAGGGTGTGAGCCTGTATCTACATATATTTTATACAATAAGCCGGAAATCATATCTATTAAATCTTGTGGTGAACTTAATTCTGGTTGCCATGGCTTACTGACAATATGATCTACTGAAGTCACATAGTTCCAATCTACTTTTTGGTTATCTTTTATAGACATGGCAGGTTTTATTATACTAAATAACATTCCTATTGCGAGATTAGCACATCCTACTACTATATGCCCTTCATATTCGCTATTGACGTCATCAAAAATCATCATTACAGGCATCGCAGAATTGTATGGAGTATTTTGTGACCATTCGACTTTCGATAAGGGATTAACAAAACCTACTACTTCTGATTTGGGCTTTTCTACACCTCCGGCTGGATTTCCCGGATTATTATTTCTGGTAGATACTTCATCAGTAGTTATAATTTGGTCTTTAATATTTTGATAAGATACTTCTCTTTGGGGAATGTTTAGTTGTTGGGCGATTTTATAGAGGGTAGAATCTCTTTTAGTAGACTTTATATCTTCTATGTGTTGGATATCTAAAAGGATATTCTTTTTGGATACTTCCAGTAAGTAACCTATCCTATTATCAGTTTCACTATCTGGACAATAATTGTCTGTATAGAAAAGGACTTCGGGCATTCTTTCATCACCACATACTACTGCCAGACTTTTGCTGCCATCATCGTTGGCTAACTCAACATTAAATATAGGTACAGCGAGTTCATTGGGTATTGATGAACGAGTTGTAGTTATGGTTTCAATAATATTGTTATTTTGGGTAATATAATACTTCTTTTTAATAGCCACTTTTGATAGTTTTGAGTTTCGTGTAGTAGCTACTTTTTTAGTTTCTATATTATTCTTAAAATCAGAGATAACATTGGTTATTTCCTCGTCAGATAGTTCTTGGGGAGCATCATACGCAATACTGGTAAACTCCTCCGGGGTTAAAATGATCTTATCGCTCTCTGTGTTTTTCTCATTAAAGTTGCTGATAACGTTAGTATCTGTGCATGATAAAAGAAGAAATGAAGCAATAAGTGTGTATAAGAAATATTTATTCTTTGGCATATTGTTTTTATCTTACGGAAATATTATTTAAGTAATCCATTTTGTAGCACCATTCTTTAATACCTTTGGCTTCAAAACACGTATTGGCATTACTGTCTAATTTATAGTAACCTGTACACTCGTCTGCCCATCCTAAGTTGGCATGCCAGTATACATCGTTATTCTTCACTAATTGGCGGGTAACTATGGATTTTTCAGTTATTAACATGCCAGAGATGATGAAGGCATGATCGGAGGTTAACATCATAATTAAGCGTCCTGCACGTAATGCTGCCCATGCTAAATCACCATTAAAAGAGGCTTTAGGTTTGTAGTTAAAATATTTATTCATTGTCTTTAACATGTTTACTTCAGAAACTTCGCTTGCAATGACGGCACCATCCCAATCTTTTTTTGAGGTTGTATGATTTTCGCGGTAAAGATCAATTATTAGACACTCTGCATCACCGCGTCCTCTCTCACTAGATCCTGGATCATCAATCTTAGGAGTTTGTGCCATTAGATCCCAATTCGGAATAAAGCTACCATGTCCATCAGGATTAGGAAATGAAATTTGTGGAATTCTACGACGGTGGGTATACGTCATCATTTGGGCCATAGCAATGTTCACGCATCCTGCGGGAACTGCAGTATAATTTTTTCCCCCATTTTCTGTTCTTACCCAATCAAGTAAATCATTATAACCGAACGCTCCATTGTAGGGAAATTCTTGTCCCCAGTTAGTTTTCACGAGTGGAAAAATAGATGTTTCAAGAATTTGCATTTCTATATCTCCTATTTGTACAGCAGTTGATCTTGTTGTAGGCTTTGCATCAATAACAACTATATTATCTTTGACTTTCTCATAAGAAATTTCATTTATAGGTACTTCTAGTTCTTTACTAATCTTCTTAAGTGTTGGGAGCCGCAAAGAGTCTACAGCTTCTTTCATCTTTATTGTATTATATAGATAACTTGCTTTTGAAGCATGTAATAGTTTGCTAGCTCCTGTTTGCTCCATCATTTTTTCACTACTACATTTAGGAATGAAGGCAATGATGGCAGGAAAATTTGTATTCGCTGAAACTATAGCACGACCCATAGAAGAGCCATTGCTAAATTCGATTTCACAAATTTTAGATGTAATATCGTCATTGCTAATGGCTCTTGTTGCTTGTTCTTGTTCTTTGAATTCTCCCTCTTTATTTATGAAACTCTCTTTTACAATTTTTAATGAAGTTGCATTGCTTCTTGTTGTTGTTCCGTTTTGCAGATTAGCAAAAGCATTTACCATATCAAAAAGAGTTTTCTCTTCCAAATCTTTTGTTTCCTCATAGGAGATGCTGAAGACTTCATCTTGTGTAAGTTTGATCTTCTTTTGAGAGATAAAATCTTCAGAAATATCATTCGTACACGAATGGATGGTGAATAGGCTGGCTATTGCACACAAAGAATAGAATAGCTTTTTCATACTTTTAATTATTAAGTTGCGTAATGATTGCATGTTTGTTACTTTTATGGTATTGAGTGCTCTATTTCAAACTCCCCAATGAAAGTCATGTCTCTTTCTATATAAAGAAGCTCATAATAGCCAGTTTTGTAGCCTGTTAAATCAATTTTATAAGTCTCTTGCTCATTAGGGGGGATTATCACATCTTGGAACATGATATTTCCTTGTTGATCTTTTACTTGGAGAGTGACTTGATTGTCGATGTTTTCAAGAAAACGAATTTCAATAGAGTTTTCGTCGAGAATGGCTTCTATGGGGATAGGAACAAGTGCTCTTTTCTGGTAATGCCATCTTTCGAAAACTAGGTGCTTAGTTCTACGCTCTGATAGATTATTGGCTTCCATTGTCATGAATGAAATACTAATCAATAATAGTACAATACTTAGCTTTCTCATATTTTTAAATGTTTCTTGCAAATTTATGGCAATATGAGGGGTAATACAAGCAAAAGATGTTTTTCGACGTGGACAAACTGATGTTGATAATCAGATGGTTACACCTGATTGCGTGGACATAGCTATACCTAATAAATTATTTCGATCTAAAAAGGAATATTAGCGCATGTTTTCAATTAAATATTCTCGTAATGTCGTATTATTGTTTGGTAACGTAATTCCTAGTTTTTGTCTAAGTCGGAGTCGTTTTTTTCTTACCGAATCGACAGTGATATTTATTAATTGTGCTTCTGCATTAGTGTCAAACCCATACATATAAAGACAACAATACATAAAATCTTGTATCTGTAAATCTGGACACAGACTATATATGTACCTGTGGAGATTGGGGTAAATATGTGTTATTTCATCTGTGATCAGTTTCCATTGCTCATCTGTTATTAATGATCTATTATTTCTTGGTTTATTTTGAGTCGTTAAATGTGTCAGTTCTTTAAATAGAGGTGAATTCTCTAAAGACTTATTTTGTAGTTCTTTATAATTGGCGGTTAAGAGGATTATTTCTTCCTGCATTTTATTATAGTATTCATTTTTCTCTTTGGATGTATCTAATAACCTTTTTTTCTTTTCTAGTTCTAATGACACATTGAGTAAGTTTGTTTTTATCAGGTATAATTCATCCCGTTGTCTTTGGATTTTTTCTTTTGCTTTTTTGCGATATAATAGGTATCCTATTGTTATTAATAGTAACGTTATAATGCAGATAATTGAAATTATAATGTAGCTTTGTTGTTTAATTTTTAATCTATCGACTTCTTTGCTGATTTTTAGGTGATTATATTTGGATTCTATATCTAGTATTTTGGATTGGCTATCTGCATATACAATAGAATCTACCATATTAACATATTCTTCCAGATTGACAAGAGCTTCTTTATAGTTTTCTTCTGCATTATAAATTTGATAATATAGATATTTAATGCTACATGTATATTGGGGGTTATCCTGTGGAATCTTGGATAATAATTCTTTAGCTTTATTAATGGAACCTGATGTCGTATATAAGTCAATCAATGCTACATAGTCGGGCATTTTCTCTCTTCCTGTCAATAATGCTTTGAGGAGATATTTTTCGGCTTTATCATATTTATTTTGCATTGCATAGATGTTTCCTAAAGCATTGTTGATTGATGCAGTAACTTCGATATTTTTAGTTTTATTTGCTACAGAATCAGCTACAATTAGAATATGTAGAGCATGTGATAATGAATCCATTTCTGCATATTCACGTCCTACATCTCTTAATGCGCAAGCATAGCTATCTGTATTATTTTCTTTTTTGAAGCATTCGGCAGCAGCCTCATATCTTTTGATGGCTTCTGTTCGCATGAATTTCTCTCTGTACAAATCGCCTATATAGTCGTAGATATATCCGATGAGATTATTGAATTTATTCTTTTCTGCAATATCCAAAGCATTTGTATATATTGACATTGCTTTATCATAATCTCCATCTGCAAAATAAGAGCGACCTAAATAAATCAGAATTTGCACTTGTTCATCAGGACTACCATGCGAGGAATACCAGTCATAAGCCCTCTCTAATTGATAAGTTGGTAGGATGGTGGTGAAAATCTCGTCTGTAATCTTTCCTGATAACATACACCAGCGTGCAAAAGTTTTGTCGTCTAGTTTTTCAGGAGATGATATGCTGTTTAGTAGGTTGGATGCGCTGTCAGGATTTATGGCAATGGCTTTTTCTACTTCATTTAGCAGTCTGTCAGATACGGATTGTTGTTTGTTGCATCCTGATAGCACTAATATAGATGTTATAATTATAGCAATACTCTTTCTCATTTGTCTGTCGTGGTTTAGTTTCGTTGTAAAAGTAATCTTTATTTTCTATATTATGCTCTTTTATAGGGAGATTATTTTAGTTCGGGGAAATAATAATTAGTACTGTCTATATCATACATTAAATTAATTTCAAATCTGCTTTTACTTTATTAAGTTCATGTGATCTAATTTGATTATTTCCCAGCTATTAATAGACTCTTTCTTATTTATAGTGAGAAAAGTTCCTTTCTATTAATACCTAAATTACTTTACTATAATTCTAAACTTGTTTTTCATTAATCGCAATCTATAATTGCAAGTTGCAATTATATAAATGAAGCTTTTGATTTTATAAATGAAAGCTTTGTTTATAAAAACAAAAGCTTCATTTAGAGATTGCCTTTAATGTTAGTAATCTTTTCTATTAGTGAAAAGGAAGTTTGGCATCAATAGAGAATAAGTTTATATCTAATAGATTGGAATCAGTCTATTAATCAAAATTCGGCAGAAAGGTATAGTGAATCGGGTGAAACCTATGTGAAAGGCAGCCCTTCACCCGAAATCCCTTTATTCATCGATGTTTCAGAGTGGTGAAGGAGGTGAATGTCATGTTTAAAGAAAAGTTGCAGATGTGTGTAAGATGAAACATCTTGCACGCATCTGCAACAGTATCTTGCACAGGTTTATACTGCTATTAATCAAATATATAAACTCTGGTTAGTGTAAGGTGCAAGATAAAATCGAACACTAAAAGGTTCTGTAGAAGTTCCGGAAGTTATCCCAAAAGCTCTTTTACTTTTGCGGAAATGGCACGTCCTTCTGCAAGTCCTGCCAGCTTCTTGGAGGCAACTCCCATGACCTTACCCATGTCTTTACCGCTCGTAGCACCTGTCTCTGCGATAATTTCCTTCAAAGCAGCTTCCAGTTCTTCGGCACTCATCTGTTTCGGCAGGTATTTTTCCATAACGGCTACCTGACCCAATTCTACGTCAGCCAAGTCCTGACGACCCTGTCCGATATAGATTTCAGCAGAATCTTTTCCTTGTTTTACAAGTTTCTGGATAATCTTTAGAGCTGCGTCATCTGTCAATATATCGTTAGCTCCTGGAGCTGTCTTAGCTTCGAGGAAGAACTTCTTTATATTTCTCAAAGTTTCGAGGGCTACTTTATCTTTCGCCTTCATTGCGTTTTTAATGTCTTCGCTGACTTGATCGAATAAATCCATACTATTATAATTATAAATTGAAGATTAAAAATTAGATCTGAAGCCTGATGCTGTGGGACTATAATTTTCGTTCTTAAGCTCTTTGTTTAGAATGTAATTACGCCGTTATCATCCGTAGCTTCTTCTGTTGCCACTTCTTCTTCCAATGCAGCTTTTGTCCGGATTTTAGTAAGAGTCGTCTTATCACGCATATACGTGGGAGAATCTTCTACCATGGCGATGATATCGTCGTTGTCCAAATCTTCCGTGTTGAAAAGATAGATGTGGCGGCGTTTGCGGAGGCTCTTGCTTCCGATATTGCTGGCACTTTCGCCGTATGCCTTGCGGATACGTTCTTTGTTCTTCTCTTTTTCCTCTTCCAGTTGCAGTTGGCGTTCTTCCTCTTCCTGGCTGCGTGCAGCATGCAGGCTGTCCATTCCGGGGACGTCTTCTACACCGAATCCGGTTGCCAATACGGTGATCTTTACTTTGGTATCCAGTGAGTTGTCGATGGCAACACCCCAGATCACTTCCACTCCTTCGCGGAACTTGCTCATGAACTCGTGTATCTCGTTCATCTCCTCCATCATCAGCTCGGATGACGGGCAGAAAGAAACGTTCAACATAACCTTCTTGGCATTGAAAATATCGTTGTTGTTGAGCAGCGGAGAATGCAGGGCATCGTCGATTGCTTTCGTCACACGATTTTCTCCTTCGCCGAATCCGGTACTCATGATCGCTACTCCGCCATCTTTCAGGATGGTTTTCACATCGGCAAAGTCGAGGTTGACCGTACCACGCATGGTGATAATCTCGGCAATGCTCTTGGCAGCGATGGAAAGAGTGTCATCGGCCTTGCCGAAGGCATTCATAAAGGTAAGGTCGGCGTATATTTCGCGCAGGCGTTCGTTGTTGATAACCAATAGGGCATCAACGTGCTGGGCGATACGTTCGACGCCGTCCAGTGCCTGGATGATTTTCTTTTCTCCTTCGAAGATAAAGGGGATGGTGACGATACCGACAGTCAGAATATCCATTTCCTTCGCAATGCGGGCGATGACCGGGGCAGCTCCTGTTCCGGTTCCTCCTCCCATTCCGGCGGTGATGAATACCATCTTGGTGCCGTCGTTCAGTTGTGCCTTGATATCTTCTATACTTTCTTCAGCGGCGTCGCGTGCCCGTTCGGGACGGTTGCCGGCTCCAAGCCCTTGCGTGATGCTACGGCCCAGTTGCAGTTTCACCGGGACAGGTGATTCGGCCAATGCCTGGTTGTCCGTGTTGCAAAGAACGAACGTTACATCATGGATGCCTTCCCGGTACATGTGGTTTACAGCGTTACCACCACCACCACCTACACCAATCACTTTGATGATCTTCGGTGAATCTGTCGGGAAATCGAATTGTACTATCTCGTCCATAATAATATGATTTCTGATTTATGATTTCTGGTTTCTGAACTCTGATTTTTGAATCTTGATTTATAAGTTATGATTTATGATTTATGATATAGCGCGCAGCCAACTCATAACTCATAATTCATAAATCATAAATCACTTCATATCGTCGTCGGAGAAGATTTCTTTCGTCAACGAGTCGATCTTGCGCTGAATCCAGCTCGGACCGGCTTCTCTTTTCCGTCTTTCTTTCTCTTCCTTTTCCTTTTGCTTGCGAAGTTTTTCCGCTTCTTTAGCAGCTAACTTGGCTTCACGCTCTTCTTCCTCTTTCTTGAGGCGGGCGAGGCGGGCCTGTTCCTTCAGCTCCTGGTCGTCTTCAAATATGTCTGCGGTCCTATGCACTTCCGGCTCCGGCTTGGAGACTGGCGGTACAGGAGCAGCAGCTTGCGGGGCGGTTTCAGTCAGGCAACAGTTTTGGTTCCCTTCAAACAGGAGACCGAACAATGTGTTCTGTGAACCGTCTTTTTTTAGTATATTGTTGGGGGCATGGACCGTATTGCGTGGAAGTTTCGCCATCCGTATCTTTTCTATCTTGCTGCGTTTGCGCAAGGTTTCGTCCAAGTTCTTCAGGTTGGCGGCTCCTCCTGTTAGGATAAGTCCTGCCAGCAGTTTGTCTTCGTAGCCGGATAGCTGAATCTGGTTCCATACGTTGGCAACGATTTCTTCGGCACGGGCTTCGATGATATTATTAAGATCTGCCACTTTGATGATACGGTTGTCATCCTCCAGTTTGCAGGTAGCTTCTTCCTCTTGTTCGGGGTCTTCTTCGTAGAGCGCGTCACCATAGGCTTTTTTCAGGCGTTCGGCTTCTTCCTCCTCCATTTGCAGGGTGGTGATGTCACGCGTGATGCTGTTGCCTCCCAAAGGTAATACGGTGAGGAAGCGGAGAATGTTATTCTTATATACAGAGATGGTAGTCGTATCTGCTCCGAAGTCGATCAGTGCACAACCCGAACGGCGTTCGCTTTCTGTCAGTACGGCATTGGCTGTTACTAGCGGGGCGATCAGTTGGTCGGCAATGTCGATTTTTGCCTGCTGGAAGCAATGCTCCAGATTCTTGCGTACGGAAGCACGGGCAACGATGTTGAGGAAACGTCCCTCGATGTGGCTTCCTACCAGACCTACCGGGTTGGCTTGCAGATTATTGCCCACCTTGTATTCTTGCGGAGCTACGTCCAGTATATCCATATCAACTACCGGGATGGCAATGTTCTCATCACCGATAGCGCTTACAAGTTCTTCGGATATGATGGCTTCTTCTTCCAGGTCGCGGCTTACTACATTGCGGACTGTGCGGAGTGATTGTCCGCCGATGCCTACATATACCTTGGCAATTGAGTTTTTCAACTCACCTTCCAGTCTGTTGATGATCGAGGTCAGGCTTTGCGCTGTCTTGTCCAGATTGAAAATAACTCCTTTACGAATAAACGTAGAAGAGTCTTCCTGGGCATACGCTAATACCTGCATACTTCCGTCACTGTTCTTTCTTCCGGCCACACCGGTTATCTTCGATGAACCAAGTTCAATAGCGGCGATAAATTCTGTTGTTGCCATATATATTTATTTACGATTTTACGATTTACAATTTACGATTGAAAAAAGATTGTTCACTCCTCATCTGTCAACTATCAATTATCAACTATCATTTATTATCTATTCTCGTTTGGTGCAGATAATCTGGTTGTTGAATTCGAGGTTGATACGTGAGTATTTGTTCCAGCCTACCCGGTTGAGTCCTTTCTTGTAGAACTCCTTCAAACGTGCCAGTTTATCTTCAAAGTTTTCCAGTTTTCCGAGATAGACGAGATGGTCTCCCACACGCGGCACCAATTCGATGTTCTGGTCGGGCAACACATGGATCTGCTCTATCTGGGCGTCCCAGAATTTATTATTATGCAAAAATACACCAAACTTATATAAATCCTTCATTGCAAACGACTTTTCTACGTTTCCGGTGACAATTACCCGGTGAGCGACGCATTTTGCATCCGGTGGCATGACGGTTCCTTTGTTGTCAAGGTAGTAATTCTGACCGTTGGAGCTCATCACCCGAAGAATAGGGATACGTTGTGTCACTTCCACGCATACTTTGCCGCTGGGTGTTTTGTAACACTCGGCTTCGTCAATCAACGGATGTTTGCTTAGTTCCCGTTCCAGTGACTTGGTAGAGATGCGCTCCATCTTCTTCCCGATGGGGTAGATCCCTTTGTGCTGAAGGATACCTTTCAGCTCTTCTTTGGTGATGAAGCCGGCGTATGCGGTATCCTTGATAACCAATTCCATGTCACGGCAGGTCTGGTCGGCAGGCTTGCGGTTGAATGCGGTGATAGCTACGGCGAGGTAGGCTATAAGCACCAGCATGACGATGGATAGAAGGATTCTCTTTACCATAGTTTTTTTATTAATGAAGAATTAAGAATGAAGAATGAAGAATTGCTGCGCATCAATACGCTGGATAGAGATTCTTCATTATTCATTATTCATTCTTAATTTTTTTGTTTCTAATAGTTCCTTTATTTCAGGGACATAGTTGTCGATGTCTCCAGCCCCCAAAGTGATTAATACTTCAATGTTTTTATCTTTCAGAATGTTCAGTATATCTTCCTTTTTGCACATACTTTTTTCAATGCCCGGACGGAGATTGTCATAAATCAGTTTGCTGGTGACGCCCGGAATCGGTGCTTCACGTGCCGGATAGATGTCTACCAGAATCACTTCGTCGAGTAGCGACAGGCTATCGGCAAAATCTTGATAGAAGTCGCGGGTGCGGGTGTAGAGATGCGGCTGGAAGATGGCTGTGATCTTCTTGTCCTTGTAAAGTTCGCGCATAGACAACACGCTCTGTTTGATTTCAGAGGGGTGGTGGGCGTAGTCACTCAAAAAGACGATACGGTCGTTCTTGATCTTGAAGTCGAACCGGCGGTCTACTCCGCGGAAACTTGCCATGCCTCTTTTTATTTCTTCATCGGTCGCCCCGTTAAGGTGTGCCAATGCCATGGCGGCTACGCCGTTTTCTATGTTGATGCTAACCGGAATTCCCAGTTGAATATCGTTGATACGGGTGTCCGGGGCAACAAAGTCGATGAATATTTCTCCGTTTCCGATGCGGATGTTTTCTGCATGGAAGTCGCCTTCGTCACGTGAGTAAGTATAGACACGAACGCCCGGCTGCACTTTCGGTTGCAGGGAGATGCCTTTGCGGATAATCAGTGCGCCACCCGGTTGGATAAGCGTGGTATAATGCTCGAAACTTTCCAGGTAGGCTTGTTCTGTGCCGTAGATGTCCAGATGATCGGGGTCGGTAGATGTAATTACGGTTGTATAGGGCGACAGCCAGTGGAAAGAACGGTCGAACTCATCTGCTTCAATCACCGTGTAAGGGCTTGTTTGAGAGAGTAGCAGGTTGGTGCCGTAGTTCTTCGAGATTCCTCCGAGAAAAGCGGTACATTCCACGTGCGATTGATGGAGCAAATGGGCTGTCATTGTCGATGTGGTTGTTTTTCCGTGAGTACCTGCCACGCACAGACCTTTGCTCGAATGGGTAATTGTTCCCAATACTTGGGCGCGTTTCTGTATTTCGAATCCGTTGTTGCGGAAATAAACGATTTCTTCATGTTCCTGCGGAACGGCGGGCGTGTATATGACTAACGTGCTTTCCTTGTCTTTGCAGGCTTCGGGAATCAGGTCGACGTTTTCTTCATAATGTATTTGTGCGCCTTCGGCGATCAGGGTTTCAGTCAATGGAGTAGGGGTACGGTCGTATCCGGCCACTATCTTTCCTTTGAAGAGAAAGTAGCGTACAAGTGCACTCATACCGATGCCGCCGGCACCTACGAAATAGACTGATTTTATCGTTTCTATATTCATTTCTTCTGTTTTTTATTTTAGTACGGATTACGTCGTTTGATCCCGGAGTTATACCGCTACTTCAACCTGTATGCAATCCGATAATCTATTTATCTGTTTTTGCTTCTGTTTATCAGCTCTTTGCTTCCGCCAGTTTGATAACCTCTTGTGCGATGATTCTCGCAGAATCGGGCAAAGCCAGCTTGGCGATATTCTCTGTCAGTTCTTTCAGTTTCTGTTCATCATTGACGGTAGATAATGCTACATCCATCAAGGTTGTTTCTGCTTCACTGTCTTTGACGTAGATAGCTGCCTGTTTATTCACCAATGCTAAGGCATTCTTAGTCTGATGGTCTTCCGCTACATTGGGAGAAGGCACTAAGATAACAGGTTTATGTAACAGGCAGAACTCTGAAATAGAACCTGCCCCTGCACGGGAAATCACAAGATCGGCTGCTGCGTATGCGGCTGCCATGTCTTTGATGAAATCCGTTACATATAAGTTCGGAAGTGTACCTGCAGCTTTCACGGTTTCTTTCACTTGCGGGTAATAGTATTTGCCCGTTTGCCAGATGAATTGCACGTCCGTATTTTCTTTGATGGTTGCCAGTCCGGCTGTCAGCGTATTGTTGATGGTACGTGCACCCAGACTGCCGCCTACAATCAGAATCGTTTTTTTGCCTGGCTGTAAGTTGAAGGAGCGCAATGCTTCTTCTTTAGACGGCATATCCTTTGTCAGGTTTTGGCGGACAGGATTCCCCGTCATAATAATCTTGTCGGCAGGGAAGAACTTTTCCATTCCATCATAAGCTACACAAATCACTTTTGCTTTCTGTGCCAGGAGCTTATTGGTCACTCCGGCATAAGAGTTTTGTTCCTGGATTAATGTCGGTACTCCCATCATTCCGGCAGTCTTCAATGTAGGTCCGCTTGCATATCCGCCTACGCCTACCGCCACTTGTGGGCGGAAGTCCTTGATAACTTTGCGTGCTTTCCACTGGCTGCGCATCAGTTTAATCAATACAGATACATTTTTCCATAAACGTTTGCGGTCGAATCCGGCAATCGGAAGCCCGATAATACGGTAGCCTGCATCGGGAACCCGTTGCATTTCCATACGTCCTTCAGCACCTACAAAGAGAATTTCTGCGTCGGGGCGTAGCTCTATTATAGCGTTTGCGATAGAGACGGCAGGAAAGATATGCCCTCCTGTTCCTCCACCACTGATAATAATTCTAAGTTCTTTTTCCATCCTAATTTCTTTTTCTATCCGTTGTTCAACGTTTTTCGTTCACCACTCACCGTTCATCACTTACCGTTTATCAATATCATGCTCGTCTTCAAACTTGGCATCGCTGTTCAGAATCTGTGCTGTCGGTTCGGCGGCAGTCTGTGCCTCGGAACTTGCAGCTGCATCTGCCTCTAATTGCAGTTGGATCTGTGCATCGTGCGCTTTTTGTTCTTCCAGATGGGCGGTATATCGGCTTACACTTAATATCATACCGATATAAGCGCAGTTGATTAACGTACTTGTACCTCCTTTGCTGACCAAAGGCAGGGGCTGGCCGGTGACGGGGAATAATCCGACGGCAACCATCATATTCAATATTGCTTGCGATACCAGTAGCAACGCAATGCCCATAACGAGAAAGGCGGGGAAGGTTCGCTCGCATTTCTGTGCGATTCGTCCGGCTCGCATCAGTAGCCATAGATAGAGGAACACCACAAATATTCCTCCGATCAATCCCATCTCTTCAATCACAATCGCAAAGATAAAATCGGAGAATGCCTGACTAAGGAAGTCACGTTGTATCGAGTTTCCCGGACCTTTGCCGACTACGTGGCTGGTAGCAATGGCGATGCGTGCATGCGCCACCTGTGCATCTTTGTCAATATCAAATTTGGCAGCCGGCACTTCCTCCTTTTCAAAGAAGCCGGAAACACGATTCTGCCACGTTTCGAAACGGTGAAGTCCCGGAGTGTTATGCAGCGTTTTAGCGGGAATAGCCATCAGTATACCTACGGCAACACCGCCCACAAGTGCCAATATTCCCAACATTCCGAATAGCTTTTTTGCTGACACCCGGCCGATAAACATCATCATGCATACTACTCCGAAAAGCAGCATTGCTGTCGAAAGGTTTTCCGGTGCGATAAGCAGGAATACCAGTCCGGTGAGGATCATGATATATTTGAAGGCGTTCGGGTTGGCTCCGTATTCGTCCTGCCTTTTGGACAGGATGAATGAGACGGCAATGATAACCGCCATCTTTGCCAATTCCGAAGGCTGGAATTGTAATCCCATAAAGGTCATCCAACGGGCTGCCCCGTTGACACGGTCCCCTGTGATGATACCCATCAGCGTGACAAATGCCAATAGAACCAGGGAAATCGGATACAGAAAGACCGGAAATACCTGGAACCATTTGTAGGGAACATTATGCAGAAACACTACTACCACAGCACCTACCATCAGGATGATGGAGTGTTGTGTAATCGGTCCCCAATGGTCGCCACTTTTGTAAGTCAGTGTCGACGCTGCCGAGAACACCTCGATAATAGAGATGAGGCAGAGACAGAGGAAGATAATCCAGATTACCTTGTCACCTTTGAATATGTTCTTTAATAAATCCAATCTTGTAGCAATTAAAAATTAATAATTAGAAATTAAAGGGCGCGGACACATTCCTTAAACTGGTCGCCACGGTCTTCATAGCTCTTGAAGAGGTCGAAAGAGGCGCAGCAAGGGCTCAATAATACTGTTTCACCTTTCTTTGCCAGTTTGTAGGCAGCTTCTACGGCATCCTTCATTCCGGTTTGTACGTCTGCTACGGGCAGGCCGAAACGATCGAAGAATTCGTGAAGTTTTTCGTTGTGAAGTCCCAGGTATACCAGTGCCGAACACTTTTCACGTACAAGGTCTTCAATTTCAGTATAGTCGTTGCCTTTATCTTTACCACCGAGGATCAATACCGTTTTGGTAGTCATGCTTTGCAGGGCATACCAGCAGGAGTTGACATTCGTTGCTTTAGAGTCGTTGATGAAATCAATTCCACGGACACGTGCCACCTTTTCCAACCGATGCTCTACTCCCTTGAAGTCGGAGAGGGCTTTACGGATGTTTTCTTTGGCGATGCCGGCAAGGTTTGCCGAGATACCGGCAGCTAAAGAGTTATATAGGTTATGTTGCCCTGTCAGAGCCAGTTCTTCCTGCTCCATGTTGAAGGCAATCGGTTCGGTGATTTTTACTTCGTGGTCTTCTACGTATGCGATCGCTCCGTCTTCTTTTACAGCGGCAAAAGGATACAGATGAGCTTTCAGACCATGTTTCGCCAGTTCTTGTCTGATGATCGGGTCGTCATTCCAGAAGATGAAAGCATCGTCCGGGGTTTGGTTTTGGGTAATGCGGAATTTAGCGTCGATGTAATTCTGCATACAGTGGTCGTAGCGATCAAGATGGTCCGGAGTGATGTTCATCAATACGGCGATGTTCGCACGGAAGTTATACATATTATCCAGCTGGAAAGAGCTAAGTTCGATAATATAATAATCATGGTAATCTTCGGCTACCTGCAAAGCAAGACTTTTGCCGATGTTGCCTGCCAAACCTACGTTCAGACCTGCGCTTTTGAAAATGTGGTAGATCAGGGAAGTCGTTGTAGTCTTTCCGTTAGAACCTGTAATACAGATCATTTTGGCATCAGTATAGCGTCCGGCAAACTCAATCTCGGAGATCACCGGTGTGCCTTGAGCTTTCAGTTTCAGGATGATTGGGGCATCATTCGGGATACCGGGGCTTTTGATAACCTCGTCGGCATTCAGAATGAGCTCTTCGGTATGGTGTCCTTCTTCCCAGGCAATCTGATGGCTGTCGAGAAGTTCCTTATATTTGTCCTTGATGGCGGACATGTCCGAAACAAACGTCTCAAATCCTTTTACTTTTGCGAGTACGGCTGCACCTGCGCCGCTTTCGCCAGCTCCTAAAATTACAATTCTTTTCATCTACAATAATGTGCCCTTGTTTTCTAATCGATTGATTTATCTATTAGCTGCGCACATCTTTTAAAAGTTAATAATCGGGTTAATGCTCTCTATATTTTTAATGAAGGCACGGATGACGCGGATTTCACGGTTTTAAGGGATTATGCAGTTAACACTGCGTTAATCCGTGTAATCCGTGCCTTCATTCTATCTTATTTTTAATGTTATAATTGTTATTGCCGCCAATACAATCGTTACAATCCAGAAACGGACGGTAATCTTTGATTCGTGGAACAGCTGGTCGGGCTTGGTGAATTTCACCGTACATCCCGGCTCGATCAGACTCATTGAAGTACGGAAATGATCGTGAATCGGTGTGCGCTTGAACAAACGTTGCTTTACACCTTTCCGCTTTCCTGCCTTGTAATAAGCCCGTTGCAGGATTACCGACAGATTCTCTACCAGGAATACACCGCAAAGAATCGGTATCAGCAACTCTTTGTGAATGATGATGGCGAACACTGCGATGATACCGCCAATGGTGAGGCTGCCTGTGTCTCCCATAAATACTTGTGCCGGATAAGCATTGTACCATAAGAAACCGATAAGCGCACCGATGAAGGCACAGATATAGATTACCAGTTCTTCCGAACCCGGAATATACATGATGTTCAGATAGCCTGCGAATTCGATATGCGACGATACATACGCCAATATCCCCAGCGTTGCGCCGATAATGGCCGAGTTTCCGGCCGCCATTCCGTCCATACCGTCATTCAGGTTGGCACCGTTTGATACGGCGGTAACCACGATGATTGTAACGATGACGAACAAAATCCATCCGGCTGTTTGCGCATGCTCGCCCATGAAAGAAACCAAATCGGCATAATCAAGGTTATTGCTCTTGAAAAAAGGAATCGTTGTCTGGGTCGATTTCAAATCATTGGTTCCGTGTATCACTTCCATCTCCTGTCCCGGATTATGAACTTCGATATTCTCACGGATCACTACGTCCGGGCTTAGATACAGAGTCATTCCGACAATTAAACCCAAACCGACCTGACCGATAATCTTGAACTTGCCATGCAAACCTTCTTTGTCTTTTTTAAAGATCTTGATATAGTCGTCAGCGAAGCCGAGTGATCCCAACCATACGGTGGTTATCAGCATCAGTATCATATATATATTATGCAGTTTACCCAACAACAGACAAGGAATCAGGATGGCTACGATGATGATAACACCTCCCATGCTCGGCACGCCTACTTTGTTGACGCCGAACGGGTCCGTTTTAGCATCACGCTGCGTTTCTGTGATTTGTTTCCTTTTGAGTAGGTTGATGAACTTGTCTCCCCAGATACTTGAAATAAGTAACGCGAGGATCACCGCCATCAAAGCACGGAATGAAGTATATCCGAACATTCCCGCTCCTGGAAAATTGAGCTTATGTAGCCATTCAAATAGATAATATAACATAAATAATTTGCCAATTTATTGATGTGTTGCTATGTCGCTTCTGCCGGATGAATACCGGAGCCAGTCGGCATATTAGCACAATCTATTCATTATTTAAAAATTTCTTTGAGTACTTCTTTATCGTCAAAATGATGTTTTACTCCTTTTATCTCCTGGTAATTCTCGTGTCCTTTTCCGGCAACGAGAATCACATCTCCTTTTTCTGCCAGCATACAAGCCGTGCGAATCGCTTCTTTACGGTCGGCAATGCTGACCGTTTTCTTCATATCCTCCGCATCCAGTCCGGCAAGCATATCGTTGATGATGTCTTGCGGCTTTTCGAAGCGCGGATTGTCTGAAGTGATGATGACGCGGTCACTGGCTTTAGCAGCTTCCTTTGCCATGATGGGACGTTTGCCCTTGTCACGGTTGCCACCGGCACCCACCACTGTAATCACTTTTCCTTTTCCTTCAAGTACTCCATGTATGGCATTCAATACATTAATAAGAGCATCCGGAGTATGCGCATAATCTACAATCGCTGTAACTCCCTGTGGAGAACGGACCGCATCGAAACGTCCGGCTACCGGATGAAGCGTACTAAGAGCCACAAGCACCTCTTCTTCTTTCTTACCCAACAGAACGGCTGCCCCGAATACTGCCAGCAAATTGGAAGCATTGAACTTGCCGATAAACTGAACTGCCAACTCATGGTTGTTGAAGTCAAGCAACATTCCTTCAAAATGAGACTCCAATACCCGCCCTTTAAAGTCACAAAGGCTTCTCAATGAATAAGTATAGACCTTAGAACGTGTATTCTGTGTCATTACCAGTCCATTCTTATCGTCCAGATTAGTCAGGCTGAATGCGCTTTTCGGCAGATCGTCAAAGAACTTCTTCTTTGCTTTCAGATAATTCTCTACTGTTTTATGATAGTCGAGATGGTCGCGGGTCAGATTGGTAAAGATCCCTCCTGCATACTTTAATCCGCTGATACGTTTCTGTGCAATGGAGTGTGAACTGACTTCCATGAAAACATATTTGCATCCTTCATCCGCCATTCGTCCCAATAGACGGTTCAACGTGATAGGATCGGGCGTGGTATGCTCTGTCGGGATCGGTTCATCGTCGATATAATTGCAAACGGTAGAAATCAATCCTACCTTATATCCGAAATAACGGAATGTATTATATAATAAGGTGGCGATTGTTGTTTTTCCGTTCGTTCCGGTAACGCCAACCAGTTCCATCTTGGAAGTGGGGTCGCCGTAGAAAGTAGTAGCAATCTTTCCTACTGCATCTTCACTGTCTTTGACTTGTATATAAGTGATCCCCGCAACAGGTTCTTCCGGCATATCCTCGCAGAGGATAGCAGTCGCTCCTTTCGCTATGGCAGCAGGTATGTAGGCGTGCCCGTCCGCTTGCGTGCCGCGCATTGCCATGAACAGTTGGCCGGCTTCCACTAGACGGGAGTCAATATTGACTCCGGTGATTTCTATGTCTGAATCTCCGGCTACCTCTACCGGTTGGATCGCTTTCAGTAACTCCTTTAATAACATCACTCTATTTAATTTTTAATCTTTAATTTTTACTTTAGCGTCAGCGTCACCGTTTGTCCCTTCTTTACGATGGTTCCATTGGCTATCGACTGGCTTTTCACTTTGCCTACCCCGACCAGATTGACTTTCAATCCTTTGCTTTCCAACAAGTATACGGCGTCTTTCGCTCCCATACCTATCACGCTCGGCACAAAGTTCTGCATATTGCTCCGGCTTTCAAGAACCACCGCTTGCGGGGCAGCGTGCGTATTCCCCCACACTTCTTTTCCCGAATCGGCAACTTTACCTTGTACATTAATCTCCAGCTCCTCCAATACCCGTTGCGCTTCGCGCATCTCTCCGGCTTTTACATTCGGAATGACTACGGAATTGGTGTCAATTGCATTGGTAAGCGGCAACCGCAGGTCTTTGGCATACACTCTTTCTGCAATCTTGCTGAATACACTACCTGCCATCAAACCTCCCGAAGCCGGCAAGCCCGGTTTCTGAATAGAGACAATCATACTATATTTAGGTGCCTCTGACGGAAAATATCCGCAGAAACTAACCAGGTAATTCGTTCTTCCCGTTTTGTATCCGGCTGCCCCCTGTGAAATCTGCGCCGTTCCCGTTTTGCCTGAAACGTGGAATTGCTTACTCCCTGCAGGCTTAGCAAGTCCTTCACCGACCACTTTCCGAAGTATTTCACGAATCTGTGCCAAAGTCTTATCCGAACAAATCTTAGGATTGATAACCTCTGTCGGATATTCTTTCACGACTTCTCCGTCTTTCACGGCAGCTTTGACAAATTTCGGACGTACACTGACTCCATTATTGGCTATTCCGTTGTAGAACGTCAGAATATTGATTGGTGGAACCTGTGTCTCATATCCGATACTCATCCACGGCAAAGTGGTCTTTGCAAAATAACGTTCTTTCGGACCACGGATATTCGGCTTCCCTTCTCCTGAAATCTGTAGGTGGAGCGGTTGGTCGATACTCATCCGTTTTAACCCGTCTACGAATTTCTGTGGATTGCTACCATAGAAATGATCTATAATATAAGAGGTACCGACGTTGGACGATACTCCCAGAATTTCTGTAACAGTCAACTTCCCATATCCTCCACGGTGCCAGTTGTGGTCTTTCATGACACGTCCGTACATCGGCATCTGTCCGTTGCCGGTGTCTACCACATAGTCCGGAGTAATCTTACCGTCTTCGAGAGCTACCATAATGGAGGCCGTCTTGAAAGTAGAACCCGGCTCAAGCATATCACTGATAGCATTATTACGCATTTCGTAATACTCGCCGTCCTTACCTTGCATCATGTTGACGATTGCTTTCACTTCTCCGGTAGCTACTTCCATCAATACCACCACGCCTACGCTGGCATTCAGCTCTTTCAGCTTGTCTACCAATGCTTTCTCGCAGATATCCTGCATGCCTACGTCGATGGTACTAATCAAATCGCAACCGTCAACCGGCGGCACATCGACAATGTTCAGGTATTTGTTCATCACTTTTTGGCGGTGCGTCAGTCCGTCCCGTCCTTTCAGGATAGTGTCGAAAGCAAGCTCGATACCATTTCTGGCTCCTTTGGCTGTATCTGCATACACATCTCCCAGCGTACGGGCAGCCAGTGAACCGAAAGGCTTCTTGCGCTGATTGTATGCTAATTCTTTAAATCCGCCTTTATACCGGTTCAAACAGAAGACGGGCAGTCTCTTTACCTCTTTATATTGTATATAGGAAATACGTTTCGGATAAATCAGATAATTACGGCTTTTTGCCTGGCGTCCTTTCTTGAGATGTGCTTTGAATTGGGCTGCACTCCTGTCCGGGAATATCTTGTGAAGTCCGATACAGATCGAGTCCATATTGGCATTAAGGATGGAGTCCCGGCGTGCCTGATCTTTCCGTCTGCGTTTTTCGTCCTTTTCACCGGACATAAAGTCCATATAGATCCTGTATTCGGGTAGCGAACTGGCCATCAGTTTACCGTCAGAAGAAATAATGTTTCCACGATTAGGTTTCACCGTCACATTCTCTTTTACGAAACGATCAGCCACATCCTGCCAGTATTGTCGTTCGGCAAACATGGTGATGCCTGCTTTTACAACAATAGCTATTCCTATCAACGCCATCAACAGGATGACGAAGAAGTAACGGGTCATTATGTTCTTTTTATTAACTGCCACAGTATTTGTCTTTTAAAAACTCTCAATTCTCAACTCTCCACTCTCCACTTATTTAATAAGGTAAGGAGGATGGGTTGATGTTTGCAAATCGCTTTCCTTATTTGATATATAATCTTCAATGCGCGACTGGCGACTCTTCTCCATCAGTTCCGAGCTGCGCGTCAGTGCGTCGTATTTAATGTCTATCAATTCCTTTTTCAGCCGGTCTATCTCAATCTGTTGTTGTTGACTGGCATAACGATTGTGAATGTAGAAGATGATGAATACCATGATAAGTACCAGCAACTTCGTTTGACGGCGGAAAAAATCGGTAGCCAGAATGTCTCCACCCAGAATACTCTTCAGCGAGGTGCGGTTTTTCTTCTTGCCCTCTTCTGTTTTCTTATTTACTACTTCTTCTTCCATATCTTTTTATTTCTTTTCTGCAATTCGTAATTTGGCACTTCTCGACCGTGGGTTCCGTTCTATTTCTGCCTCGTCGGGAACGATTACCTTATTATTGACAAGGCGGAAAGGCGTTTGTAGATTTCCGAAGAAGTCGGATTCTGCTTTTCCTTCTACGTTGCCCGTCTTCATGATGTTTTTCACCATGCGGTCTTCCAACGAATGATAAGTGATTACCACCAGTCTGCCGCCCGGCTTTAGTGCTTCCGTAGCTGCCTGCAACATCTCTTTCAGCGCTTCCATCTCTTGATTTACTTCGATCCGCAGTGCCTGGAACACTTTTGCCAGCTCTTTCTTTTCGCGTTCACGACCGAAAAGCGGTTTGATGATTTCCAGAAACTCACCGATAGTCCGGATATTCTGTCCGCTTCTGGCTTTAACGATGACCGAAGCCAGTTTGCGGCTATTCTTCAGCTCTCCGTACAGGTAGAGGAGGTTTGCAAGACGTTCTTCCTCGTAGGTATTCACGATATCTGCTGCTGTAATTCCGGCACGCTTGTTCATACGCATATCCAGCGCTCCGTCGAAACGGAAAGAAAAGCCGCGTTCGCTATCATCGAAATGATGGGACGATACGCCGAGGTCGGCCAGGATTGCATCCACCTGCTCGATGTCGTGATAACGCAGGAAATTTTGCAGATAACGGAAGTTGCTGCGCACGAAGATGAAGTGAGGATCGTTGACAATGTTCCGTTCAGCGTCCTCGTCCTGGTCGAATCCCAATAAACGTCCACCTTCTCCGAGTCGTGAAAGTATCTCGCGCGAATGTCCCGCTCCTCCGAATGTAACGTCTACATACGTTCCGCCCGGTTGGATATTCATCCCGTCAACGCTTTCTTTCAGCAATACAGGTACATGGTATGTCAATTCATCTTTCTCCATCTTGTCTATTATCATCGTTCATAATTTCTTCTAATGCTGCACCGAACTCTTCAGGCGACATGAAAGGCTGTTCTGCCCGCTCTTTCGCCCAGATCTCTATCTTATTGTCGATGCCGATAAAACGTATATCTCCATGAATACTGCAAATCTGCAAATATCGTTTGGGGATTAATATACGTCCGTTGCTGTCAGGTGTCACCACTTCAACGTCGCTCACAAACTGTCTGAAAATGAGTTGGTGTTTGCTGTTCCATTTGTTCAGCCTGCTGCGAAGCTCGTTCAACTCCTCGTTCCACACGCTCTCGGGGTACAGGGTCAAACAGTCCTGAAATACGTCTTTACGCATAATAAGCCTCTCTTCGGAAGCTGCTTGTAGTTGCTTCCTGAAGGTAGCGGGTATGAACACCCTTCCTTTGGCGTCCGCCCTGGCTTCAATATTTCCTAAAAAACGTATCATTACCTTATTATAATAAGCGACCGTAAAAGTATGAAATTCCCCACAATTCCCCACAACTTTCCATAAAAAACTTTCAGAGAAGTTTTCAACAGAATGTTAAATGTCTATTTGCTTGAAAATGATGCGGCTTTGGGAGTAGTCTGCTGGTGGGGGAGTTGTGACAGTAAAACGGGGAAAAATGTCTGTATAGGTGAATTTTAAATAATAGGGTAGTGAAGACTTCTTTTGATGCAATAGGAACTTGTACGACACCCGGGTCTCATCATACCTGACACCCGGGTGTCAGACCCATTGAGACCCGGGTGTTGTAGGTGTTGAGACCCGGGTGTCGTGCAACTAATCTTAGTAATAAAAGAAAAGGCAGAATATACCGGAGTATTTCTGCCTTTTAATCATTATCAAAACTAAAATCTGTATTAAAGAAGTATGTGATCCGAGATCACCAATTTATATAGTTAAGGTCTAGCGGAAGTCTTTCAATTCTTCCTGTAATTTCTGGCGCGTGAAGAAAATACGGCTCTTTACTGTGCCTAGCGGGAGGTTCAGTTTTTCCGCAATCTCACGGTATTTGAATCCTGAAACGTGCATGGCGAACGGAACTCTGTATTCTTTGGGGAGTTTGTTGACTACACGGTGCATCTCTTTCAGGTCGTATGCTCTTTCTGTACTTTCTGAACTTCCGTCCTGTGGTAAATTCAGATGATAAAGATTATCCGTCTGATCGACGAATGTCTGGTCGCGGACTACCTTGCGGTAGTTGTTGATGAATATGTTGCGCATGATGGTATACATCCATCCTTTGAAATTTGTATCAGGGGTATATTTATCTTCATTATCTAATGCTTTTAATGATGTCTCCTGCAACAAATCGTTTGCTTCTTCACGGTCAGTTGTCAGTTTATAAGCGAAGCGTAGTAATTCATCTTGTACTCCTACTAAATCTTTTCTGAAGCTTAAACTTTTCATATGTGTTGCTTTTTAAAGGTGAATATTCGTTTGTTATTTTCGATGTTGCAAGTTTACGTGAATTTCTGGAACCTGATAGGGGTAAATCCGACGTTTTTATGCCCGAAAACTATCCGCGGATAGTTTTTAGGTTGTTTTTGATAGTTTTTGGGTGGTATTTTTTTATCTTCTGAACTTAAATCCTGCATTTTCTACCAAATTATTGCGATTAATAAAAAAGAACCGTTAATTTTGTGCCATCATTTTTATTTGAAAAGAATGACTGATGACTCTTTATTTTTGATTGATGTCGATAAGATACTTCGGACAAAGGCTCCGAAGCATTATAAGTACATCCCTAAATTCGTGGTTTCTTATCTGAAGAAAATTGTTCATCAGGATGAAATTAATGTATTCCTGAATGAGTCGAAGGATAGATTGGGTGTGGACTTTCTGGAGGCATGTATGGGCTTTTTGGATGCGAAAGTGGACGTAAAAGGCATTGAGAATTTGCCTAAGGATGGATTGTATACTTTTGTGTCCAATCATCCGTTAGGCGGACAGGATGGTGTTGCGCTTGGTTATGTGTTGGGAAAGCACTATGACGGGAAAGTGAAATACCTGGTGAATGATTTATTGATGAATCTACGCGGATTGGCTCCCCTTTGCATACCTATTAATAAAACCGGCAAACAGGCAAAAGACTTCCCGAAAATGGTGGAAGCCGGATTTCAGTCGGATGACCAGCTGATAATGTTCCCTGCCGGACTGTGTTCGCGTCGTCAGAATGGAGTCATTCGTGACCTGGAATGGAAAAAGACATTTGTAGTAAAGAGCATACAAGCAAAACGTGATGTAATACCCGTGCATTTTGGAGGCAGGAATTCTGATTTCTTCTACAACCTGGCAAATATTTGCAAGGCATTGGGTATCAAGTTTAACATCGCTATGTTGTATCTTGCGGATGAAATGTTTAAGAATCGCCACAAAACTTTTACTGTCACTTTTGGCAAACCCATACCCTGGCAGACTTTTGATAAATCGAAAACCCCTGCGCAGTGGGCTGAATACGTAAAGGATATTGTTTATAAACTGTAACTGATAGAACAACTATAACAAGGAATATGGAAGAGATTATTAAACCGGTAAGCAAAGAACTGCTGAAGGCAGAATTGACGGAAGACAAACGCTTACGAATGACGAATAAGAGTAATAATCAGATTTATATTATTACTCATCAAAATGCTCCTAATGTAATGAGAGAGATTGGTCGTTTGCGTGAAATAGCTTTCCGTGCTGCTGGTGGAGGTACAGGACTGTCAATGGATATTGATGAATACGACACGATGGAACACCCCTATAAGCAGTTGATCGTATGGAATCCGGAAGCAGAAGAAATTCTGGGTGGTTACCGATATCTGCTTGGTACGGACGTGCGTTTTGATGAAAAAGGCGCGCCAATTCTGGCTACTTCCCACATGTTTCATTTTTCTGATACTTTTATTAAAGAATACCTGCCGCAGACAATTGAGCTGGGGCGTTCGTTTGTTACGCTTGAATATCAGTCTACCCGTGCCGGAAGCAAAGGATTGTTCGCTTTGGATAATCTGTGGGACGGGTTGGGAGCGTTGACCGTGGTTATGCCGAATGTGAAGTATTTCTTTGGCAAGGTGACCATGTATCCTAGCTACCATCGTCGTGGCCGTGATATGATTCTTCATTTCCTCAAGAAACATTTTTATGATAAAGAGAAACTTGTTACTCCGATTGAGCCTCTGCAACTTGAGACTTCCGAAGAAGAGTTGAACGCATTGTTCTGCAAGAGTACTTTTAAAGAGGACTATAAGATATTGAATTGTGAAATCCGTAAATTGGGCTATAATATTCCTCCGTTGGTAAATGCGTATATGAGCTTAAGCCCTACGATGCGTATGTTCGGAACAGCTGTCAATTACGAGTTCGGTGATGTGGAAGAAACCGGTATCCTGATTGCTGTAGACGAAATTCTTGAAGATAAACGAATTCGACACATCCAGACGTTTATTGAAAGCCATCCGGATGCGTTGAGATTGTCTTCTTGTGAAGGGAAAGAGGTTTTTACTCCTAAAGTGGTTACACCGCAGGCAGACTGTTCCCGTTAATTTTACGATAAAGATCAAGAGCAAAGACATCGGTCATTCCCGATATATAGTCAAGTACCGCCTGTATTCTTTCATAGAGTACAGGCGAATTTATATTGTATTGGCTGGATACCCGGTCGATCAGGAGTTTGGAATAAGCCTTTTCGGGTGAGGTCACGGCGTCTATCATCAATTCGAGTAAGGTACTGATGATGCGGAATCCCGCTAGTTCGATATCCAGTACGTCCCGTGAACGGTAGATTTTATTGATAGATACTTCGACGCTGTGTTTGTAGGCTGCTGCCGGACGTTCGGCTATGCGCTTGATTAGTGATCCTTCGAACGTGCCGGACAGTATTTCTTGTTCATGATCTAAAAAGACACGGGTACACTCCCGGATCAATAAACCGATGACGGAAGAACGCAGGTAGGCGATTTGCTCGTTGACATCATTGACAATCAGGAATGTTTTACGGAGATGTTCCTGCCGCTCTTCGCTGAAATAGGTCATTAATAGTTCTTTGGTTTCTTCAGTGGTGAGAATCTTCAGCTTATATGCATCCTCAATATCCATCATCTGATAGCAAATATCGTCTGCCGCTTCCACTAAATAGACTAGTGGGTGGCGTGCATACTTCAAAGGATGCTCGTTGAGTAAGGTCAGTCCTAATTCAGTTGCTATTTTTTGGAAACTTTCTTCTTCGCTGACGAAGAATCCAAACTTCGATTTGGTTCCTGCAAGGCTCGATGAAAAGGGATATTTCACGATAGAAGCCAGAGTGGTATATGTCAGGACGAATCCGCCTTTGCGACGTCCTTCAAACTGGTGTGTCAGTATTCGGAACGCATTTGCATTTCCTTCAAAATGTGTCAAATCTTCCCATTCCATCGGAGAAAGTTGCTCGCCGTTCGGCTGCTTTTCTTTCAGGCGAACTCCTTTCCCTTCAGAGAAAAAAGTAGAAATAGCCTTTTCACCTGAATGACCGAAGGGCGGATTACCCAAATCGTGTGCCAGGCAAGCGGCCGAGACGATAGAACCGATCTCCGGCAGGAAAGAATCTTGAAGTTCCGGATGACGTTCCAGAAGTGCTTTGGCAACATCGTCCCCGAGTGAACGCCCAACGCTGGCTACTTCGAGACTGTGCGTAAGTCGGTTGTGTACAAAAACGCTGCCCGGAAGAGGGAATACTTGCGTCTTGTTCTGTAATCTGCGGAAAGGAGCCGAAAAAATGAGACGGTCATAGTCCCGTTGGAATTCGGATCGGTTTTCCTGTCGTTCTTCATGGAATTCTTCCATCCCGAAACGTTTCGCTGATATTAGTTGTTTCCAATTCATCATTTTATTTACGATTTGACTATTTACTATTTACAATTTAGGGAACGGTACATTATTTAACTGCAAACTTAACTATTTTTCAGTTCAAAATGTGTATTTTCGCCCGTTAAATAGTAAACATGCATTTATGAATATTCAAGTTATCAATAAATCGAAGCATCCGCTTCCGGCTTATGCCACCGAATTGTCCGCAGGAATGGATATCCGTGCTAATCTTTCTGAACCTATCACACTGGAACCGTTGCAACGTTGTCTGGTGCCGACAGGATTGTATATCGCTCTGCCGAAGGGATTTGAGGCGCAAGTTCGTCCACGTAGCGGACTGGCGATAAAGAAAGGTATCACAGTACTTAATTCTCCGGGTACGATTGATGCGGATTATCGTGGAGAAGTTTGTGTCATTTTAGTCAATCTCTCGTCCGAGGCTTTTGTTATTGAAGATGGCGAACGTATCGCGCAGATGGTGATAGCAAAGCACGAACAGCCTGTATGGCAGGAAGTGGAGGTGCTGGATGAAACGGAACGCGGAGCCGGTGGCTTCGGACATACCGGAGTATGATGAATGCTTAATCGAAAAATAGAATGAAGATAAAAATAGGATGGCTGTTCGTGACGGTGTTAGTGCTCACTTCGTGTGGGGGAACCCGTTCTATGCGTACAGCAAAAACAGCAGTGAAGGCAGATGCATCCTTTTCGGTAAAAGAATCATTGCTTCCTGCTGAACAACAGCGTAAATATGACTACTTCTTTTTGGAAGCCATGCGGATGAAAGAAAAGAATGAGTATGATGCGGCATTTGGATTGTTACAGCATTGTCTGGATATCAATCCGAATGCTTCTTCGGCGCTTTATGAAATATCGCAGTATTATATGTTCCTCCGCCAGGTGCCGCAAGGTCAGGCGGCTTTGGAGCAGGCGGTGGCTTTTGCTCCTGATAATTTCTGGTATAGCCAGGGGCTGGTCAGCCTGTATCAGCAACAGAACGAGTTGGATAAGGCTGTAACGTTGCTTGAGAAAATGGTAACCCGTTTCCCGTCAAAGCAGGAGCCTTTGTTCAGTCTTCTTGATATTTACAGTCGTCAGGAGAAATATAATGATGTCATTTCTACATTGAACCGTTTAGAGAAACGCTTGGGTAAGAATGAGCAGCTTTCTATGGAGAAATTCCGTATTTATCTTCAGATGAAAGATGATAAGAAGGCATTTCAGGAAATCGAAAGTCTGGTACAGGAATATCCGATGGATATGCGTTATCAGGTGATATTGGGAGATGTGTATCTTCAGAATGGAAAAAAGCAGGAAGCATACGATGCATATCAGAAGGTCCTGGCGGTAGAGCCTGACAATCCGATGGCTCTTTTTTCAATGGCTTCTTATTATGAACAGACCGGTCAGAAAGAGTTGTATCAACAGCAGTTGGATACTTTATTGCTGAATAAGAAGGTGACTTCGGATACCAAAATCAGTGTTATGAGACAGGTGATTGTGGAAAATGAACAGTCGTCTGCCAAAGATAGCACTCAAGTGATTGCTTTGTTCGACCGGATGATGAAGCAGGATATAGATGATCCGCAGATTCCGATGCTTTATTCTCAATACCTGTTGTCGAAGAATATGGAACAAGAGGCTGTGCCGGTATTGGAGCAGGTGGTTGATTTGGATCCTACCAATAAGGCGGCCCGTTTGATGCTGGTTAGTGCGGCGGTGAAGAAGGAAGACTACAAGCAAATTATCAAAGTCTGTGAACCGGGTATTGAAGCCACTCCCGATGCGTTGGAACTTTATTATTATCTGGCTATTGCTTATCATCAGGCAGAACAGACGGATAGTGTATTGAGTGTTTGCAGCAGGGCATTGGAACATGTAACTGCCGATACCAGAAAAGAAGTCATTTCGGATTTCTATTCAATTATGGGAGACATTTATCATACCAAGAAACAGATGGCGGAGGCATACGCTGCTTATGATTCCTCTTTGGTGTACAATCCTTCCAATATTGGCGCATTGAACAATTATGCTTATTATCTGTCTGTGGAACGTCGTGACTTGGACAAGGCGGAGGAGATGAGTTATAAAACGGTGAAAGCCGAACCTAATAATTCTACCTATCTCGATACTTATGCATGGATTCTTTTTGAAAAGGGAAACTATGCCGAAGCCCGTATTTATATTGACAATGCAATGAAGAACGATGGCGAGAAGAGTGATGTGATTGTGGAGCATTGCGGAGATATTTATTTTATGACCGGCGATGTGGAAGGTGCGTTGAAATATTGGAAGAAGGCACTGGAAATGGGTAGCGAGTCGAAAACGTTGAAACAGAAAATAGAGAAGAAGAAATATATTGCGGAATGAAAAGAATCATTTATCTACTGTTGTTGGTGGTAGTGGTGTTGGCCGGCTGTAAGAGTTCGAAGCACTTGGCAACCTCGGAAACTAAGACTTCGACAAAGGCTCCGACATCCAGTTACCTGGCTTCCAAGCTTCAGTTGACTATTCCCGGCAAGAAGGGAAGTATGTCTGTAGGGGGAACCATGAAGATGAAAACTCATGAGCGGGTACAAATCTCCTTATTGATGCCTATTCTGCGTACGGAAGTGGCACGTATAGAAGTTACTCCCGATGAAGTTTTGTTGGTAGACAGGATGAATAAACGCTTTGTTCGTGCCACTAAAGCTGAATTGAAAAATGTATTGTCGAAGAATGTGGAGTTTTCCCGTTTGGAAAAGATATTGATGGATGCCTCTCTTCCTGGTGGAAAGACAGAACTGACAGGAAAAGATATAGGAATTCCTTCATTAGAAAAGGCTAAAGTCCAACTTTATGAGTTTTCCACACAAGAGTTTTCAATGACTCCGACGGAACTGACGTCCAAATACAACCAGATTCCCTTGGAAGAATTAGTAAAAATGCTGGTAGCTTTATTATGATGAAACGTTTCTTTGTTATTCTAATCAGTTGCCTTTGGTTGGCAGTTCCTCTTTTCGCTCAATCGAACAAGTTGATTCGTGAGCTGGAAAGTAAACGCGGTGCGCTGCAAAAGCAGATTGCCGAATCGGAATCTATATTGAAGGATACAAAGAAAGATGTGGGAAGCCAGTTGAATAGTCTGGCTGTGTTGACCGGACAGATTGAAGAGCGGAAACGCTATATCATGGCTATCAACAATGATGTGGAGGCTATTCAGCGTGAACTGACTTCATTGGAGCGCCAGTTGCACGGGCTGGAGAAGGATTTGAAAGATAAAAAGAAGAAATATGAAGCTTCTGTCCAGTACTTGTATAAGAATAAGTCGATAGAGGAGAAGCTCATGTTTATTTTTTCGGCAAAGAATCTGGGGCAGACTTATCGGCGTATGCGATATGTTCGTGAATATGCCACTTATCAACGTCTGCAAGGGGAAGAAATCCTAAAGAAACAGGAACAGATACGCAAGAAGAAAGCGGAACGTCAGCAAGTGAAAGCCGCCAAAGAGAACCTGCTGCAAGAACGTGAGAACGAAAAGGTGAAGTTGGAAGAGCAGGAAAAAGAGAAACGCACGTTGGTGACTAATCTGCAAAAGAAGCAGAAAGGATTGCAGAATGAGATAAATAAAAAACGCAGGGAAGCCAATCAGTTGAATGCCCGTATCGATAAATTAATTGCAGAAGAAATAGAGCGTGCCCGTAAGCGTGCGCAGGAAGAAGCTCGTCGTGAAGCGGCTGCCCGTAAGAAAGAAGAAAGCAAGGAGGGAAAATCCGCCGCAACGGAAACAGCCGCCAAATCGAAACCTCTTGAGGCTTATACCATGAGTAAGGCGGATCGGGAATTGTCGGGTAACTTTGCTGCGAATCGCGGGAAATTGCCAATGCCTATATCCGGCGCTTATATTATCACCAGCCGTTACGGACAATATGCCGTAGAGGGTTTGCGCAACGTGAAACTGGATAACAAGGGTATTGATATTCAGGGAAAACCGGGTGCACAGGCACGTGCCATTTTTGATGGAAAGGTGGCGGCTGTGTTCCAATTGAACGGATTATTTAATATCCTCATTCGTCATGGCAATTATATTTCTGTTTATTGCAATCTTTCTTCTGCCTCTGTCAAAGCCGGTGATACGGTGAAGACGAAGCAATCCATCGGTCAGGTCTTTTCTGACGGTACGGATAATGGACGGACGGTATTGCACTTCCAGTTGCGTAGGGAGAAAGAAAAGTTGAATCCTGAACCTTGGCTGAACCGATAATTGAATAAAAAACACGTAGAATGAAGTTAACTAAAATACTAATATGCTTACTGATCTTCTGGACCGGAACACTATCCGCGTCTCCTTATTTTTCGTTCAAGAAATATCAGGTAGAAGATGGATTGTCTCATAATACCGTGTGGTGCGCCCTTCAAGATAGTTATGGCTTTATCTGGTTGGGTACCAGTGACGGACTGAACCGTTATGACGGGCGGGGCAATAAAGTGTACCGGAATGTTCTCAACGAAAAGTTCTCATTAGAAAACAATTTTGTAGAAGCCTTGATAGAGGTGGACAAGAATCTCTGGGTTGGAACAAACTCCGGACTTTATATTTATGACCGGGATACCGATCGTTTCTCTTACTTTGATAAAACGACGCAGTATAATGTGTATATCAGCAGTGAGATTAAAAAGATTATCAAGACGGAAAACGGGCTTATCTGGATTGCGACTTTGGGACAGGGATTTTTTATTTATGATCCGAAAACAGAGGTGCTGACTCAAAATAGTGTTCAGACGTCTTTTGTATGGGACCTCTGTCAGAGCGCTGATCGGAAGAGGGTCTATATATCTTCCTTACAGGAAGGACTTTTGTGCTTTGACGAAAACGGCAAGTTTCTTCGGACGTATGAAATCTCATTAGATATAAATGCTTCCGATAGTTATAAAGTGAACTGTATTCAGAATATCGATGGAGATATTTGGATTGGTGCGGGAAGTAATCTGTTGAGCCGTTTGGATGAACGAACTGAAGCTATAGACAATTACAGTGGTTCGGCGTTTAATTTCGGAGCTGTTCATTGTTTGTTGAAGTATACGGATAAAGAGCTGTTGGTAGGAACGGATAACGGGCTTTATCTGTTCGATCAAAATACAAACACATTTCAGCGGGCGGATAATCCCGCCGATCCGAGAAGTTTGAGCGACCAGACTATCAATGGAATGATGTGGGATGCCGAAGGGGCTCTTTGGGTGTTGACCAATTTGGGTGGGATCAACTATATGTCCAAGCAGACTAAACGTTTTGATTATTATTCGCCTGCCTATCTGTCCGGAGTGCCGGGAGCGGGGGAGGTCGTTGCGCCTTTCTGTGAGAATAAAGATGGGAATATCTGGATTGGAACTCAAAGCGGTTTGTATTTCTTCAATGTTGCCACCCGGGAACTTTCTCCTTATGCAATAGGAGGAGCTAAAAATCAAAAGTATGACATCCGTTCTTTAATGCTGGATGGCGACTATTTATGGATCGGTACTTATGCCGGAGGAATACGGGTTATCAATTTACGCACAGGGGCAGTGAAAGCCTATACTCATTCTCGTGGAATCCCCAATACGATTTGTAGCAACGATGTGTTGTGTATTTATAAAGGACGAAAAGGAGAAATTTATGTAGGAACGAGTTGGGGATTGTGTTGTTATGACCCGGTTCGAGATAACTTTATGACCATCACAAGCATCGGTTCAATGGTTTCTGTTGTCGATATCTATGAGGATATGTACAATCATCTCTGGATTGCGACTTCCAATAGTGGTGTGTTTTCTTACAATACAATGAATGCTCATTGGAAACATTATCAGCATGAACGGGAAGATTCGACTACGATCACCAGTAATTCGGTCATTACTTTATTTGAAGATGCGAAAGGAACCATGTGGTTTGGAACGAATGGGGGAGGACTGTGTTCTTTTGATGCTAAAGAGAAAAGATTCATTGAGTTTGATCCGCATAATACTTTATTACCTAACAAGGTTATTTATGCGATTGAGCAAGATCAGGGAGGTGATTTCTGGGTATCCAGTAATGCCGGAATTTTTAAGATTAATCCTATTACCAAAGATCATTTCCGCCAGTTTACGATTAATGATGGCTTGCAAGGGAATCAGTTTATAGCTCGATCTTCATTGAAATCATCCGAAGGAAAATTGTATTTTGGTGGGATCAACGGCTTTAATGTATTCCAGCCGGAACAGTTTGTAGATAACAAATATATTCCTCCGGTTTATGTGACCGATATCCGGTTGCCTTATCAAACCGACGAGCAGGAGGTGAAGAAATTGCTTCAGTTGGATAAACCGCTTTATATGGCTGATAAGGTGACTTTATCTTACGAAAACAACAGCTTCTCTATTCGTTTTGTCGCTCTTAGTTTTGAAGATCCGGGGAAGAATCGGTATTCTTACATACTTCGGGGAGTGGACAAGGAGTGGATTCTGAATACTGATAATAATATGGCTTCTTACACCAATTTACCTCCCGGTGAGTATTTGTTCGAAGTCAGAGGCTCTAATAATGATCGCCAGTGGAATGAGAATACTATCACTTTAAAGGTGGTGATTACTCCTCCCTGGTGGCGTAGTACCTTTGCTTACTTCGTTTATGTCCTCATGCTGTTGGGATGGATCGGTTGGATGGCTTGGCGATGGAATCTCCGTGTTAAACGCAAATATAAGCGGCGGATGGAAAAATATCAGATTACCAAGGAACAGGAAGTTTACAAGTCGAAGATTAGCTTTTTCATCAATCTGGTGCATGAAATACGTACTCCGCTTAGTTTGATACGGCTTCCTTTGGAAAAATTATTGGAGAAAGAACGTGAAGGAAAAGATCTCAAGTATTTGTCTGTGATAGATAAGAATGTAAATTATCTGCTGGGGATTACTAATGAATTGCTTGATTTTCAGAAAATGGAGAGTGGTACGCTGCATCTGAATTTGAAAAAGAGTGATATTAAAGAACTTGTCAGTGACGTTTATAATCAGTTTACAAGCCCTGCTGAATTAAAAGGTATTGATTTGCAACTGACTGTGCCTGAACAAGAGCTGGTGTCTACGGTGGATAGGGACAAATTAAGTAAGATTCTTGTCAATCTGATGGGAAATGCCATCAAATATGCGCATGCGCATATTGACTTGAAGCTGCTTGTCACTGATGGGGGATATGAGATACAAGTGAACGATGATGGTCCCGGAATACCAAATGAACAGAAACAAAAGATATTTGAGGCTTTCTATCAACTGCCTGACGATAAGGTGGCCACAGCAGTAGGCACTGGCATCGGATTGGCTTTTGCGAAATCTTTGGCAGAAGCTCATCAGGGAGATTTGCGTCTGGAAGATAATGTTGGAGGTGGTTCTTCGTTTATGCTGTCTCTTCCGTTCAAAGAGTGGGAGACGGAAAAAACGAGCGATATTGTAGAAATATCCCCGGAGCATGCAGATGCTTCTGAAACGATCTCTTCGGAGTATGCTGGAAAGAAGTTCACAGTTCTGTTGGTTGAGGATAATGTTGATTTGCTGAATCTGACTCGTGAGTCATTGGCGGAATGGTTCCGTGTGTTGAGGGCTTCCAACGGTCGTGAAGCACTTGAAGTGCTTGCGAAGGAAAATGTGGATGTGATAGTGAGTGACGTAATGATGCCGGAGATGGATGGGCTGGAACTTTGCAGCAAGGTGAAGTCTGAAATCTCTTATTCACATATTCCGGTTATTTTGTTGACGGCGAAAACCACTTTGGAGTCTAAAGTCGAAGGACTTGAATGTGGAGCGGATGTATATGTTGAGAAACCATTCTCTGTTAAACAGCTCCGTATGCAGATCGAGAATCTGTTGAAGTTGAGGCAGTCTTTCCATAAATTGATGGTGAGCTTGGCAGGAGATACGGTTGCTGTTTCGACAACGGATTTTGCGATGTCTCAAAAAGACTGTGAATTTATAGCGAAGATACAGGGAGTAATAGCCGAACAGTTGGCGGATGAGAACTTCTCGATAGATACCCTGTCTGAACAGATGAATATGAGCCGTTCTAATTTTTATCGGAAGATAAAGGCTTTGTCCGGAATGTCGCCTAATGATTATTTGAAGACACTTCGTATGAATAGAGCTGCTGAACTGATAATGGGCGGTACCCGTATTTCAGAAGTGGCAGTGCAGGTAGGATTTACTTCTTCTTCTTATTTTGCGAAATGTTTTAAAGCGCAATATGGTGTACTGCCTAAGGAATATACAGGTCAGCCTCCGATTTCAGGTGAGGCTTGATAAAGAAGGGATAAAAGCATATAAAAAAACTCCTGTCGTGCAATATCATTGGATATTTTCCGACAGGAGTCAAATATAAAATAATTAATTGAGTAGGCTTTATTTCTTTTTCTGTCCCGGGTAAGGTTCTACCATGCAACGTTTAGCCCATGCTTCGTAAGCCTTTGTCATTTCAGCTACTTTTTCAGGGTATTGTGCTGCCAGATTATGCATTTCGCTTCGGTCTTCATTCAGGTTGTATAATTCCCATTTAGCTTTTTCTCCCGGACGAACCAGTTTCCAACCGTCATTAGAGAGGAATGCACGTTCATTGTAATGTTCGAATCCAAGATAGTCATGTCCTTCACGATGTCCGGTCTTGAAGATAGGAACCAAGCTCTTACCTTCCAATGGGATGATGTCGTTTCCTTTATATTTGGTAGGATAAGTGGCGCCTGCCATATCGATACAAGTAGCCATGATGTCCATCACATGTCCGATTTCGGGAGTCGTTTTGCCGACATTCTTCTTGATACCTTTCGGCCAGTGGGCAATCATCGGAGTACAGATACCTCCTTCATAAGATTTGGCTTTCCAGAAACGGAACGGTGTATTGGCTACGTTTGCCCAGCGTGCTCCCAGTGAAGCGTATGTGGTTTCCGGGCCAGGCAGCACTTCTTTGTTATGAGGATAAACCATTTTCTCCCCTTTACGTGTCATATCAGGACGGTCATTTTCTCCGGGAGAGTAGTTCTGACAATCTTCATTGCTGCATCCATTGTCGGAAAGGAATAAAATCAGTGTATTTTCAAGTTGTCCTGTCTTTTCCAAAGCATCGATTACTTGTCCTATTCCCTGGTCCATACGGTCGATCATGGCAGCATGAACAGCCATGGCACGAGCATCCCATTCAGCATGTGGGTTATCTTCCCATTTATCTTTGAACTGTCTATCAGACAGGAAATTATCCATGTTAGGGAATATACCAAGCTGTTTCTGACGTTCGTAACGGGCGTTACGGATAGCTTCCCAGCCAACTTTATAGGTATCCTTATATTTTTCAATATCTTCCGGCAGTGCATGCAATGGCCAGTGTGGTGCTGTGTAAGCCAGGTACATAAAGAATGGTTTATCGTCTTTGGCATACTCTTTCACTTCTTTCACTGCACGGTCTGAAAGCGCCTGTGTGATGTAATATCCGTCGGGTACTTCTTTCACGGGTACTTCACCTTCTACCAGACTGAATGGGTCAAAATAGTCTACTACTCCGTAGATAGTACCATAGTGGGTATCAAATCCGCGATTTACCGGATAATGACAAAGATCAGAATAGGTTTCGTGATATACGTGATGTGCGAGCCATTCGCGTTGATCTTTGCGTAGTGGAGTTTCTGCGATGTGCCATTTACCTACCATGCTGGTAGCATATCCTGATTCTTTCAATACCTCTGCGATGGTAACGGCATTGCGTGAGAGTGTTCCCCGGTAACCCGGCAGGTGGTCATCGAAGGTCATACGTCCGATTCCTGCCTGATGTTGATAAAGTCCTGTCAACAGGGAAGCACGCGTCGGACAACTCCGGCTGGTGTTATAGAAATGATTGAAACGTACTCCTTGTTTTGCCAGTTTGTCCAGATTAGGTGTGTGGATTTCACTACCGTAGCATCCCAGGTCAGAATAGCCTAGGTCATCTGCAAGAATTACCAGGATATTGGGTCTTTGATCGGACTTTTTTCCTTTGGCCTCTGCTGCAGAATGTCCAGCAACCATCAAGGCGGTTGGTAATAGTAAAAATTTAGAATTCATAAGTTTAATGTTGGTTTATAATTTGTTTTTCACTGTATTACTCTTTTCCTTTGTCTTTGTTTTCCTCAAACCATTTACATACTTTCTTGCTCAACTTGGCAACCAAATCAGGATGCTCATTTGCGATATTATTCTTTTCGAACTTATCCTTTTCCATATCATATAGTTGTGCATCGCTTCCGTCACCGTTTACTAATAATTTCCATTTTCCACTGCGTATAGCTAAATGGGGGCTTCTGTCATAAGGGTTTCCTGGAAAGCCAAAATGTTTGTTTCGTCCGAAGTCCCACATTAAATCAGTCTTGCGTTTAGCTTCCGATTTACCGAGAAGAACTTTTGCATAGTTCTGCCCATCACCTTTATAGCCTTTTTCTGTTTTGATTCCGGCTACTGAACAGAGAGTCGGATATAAATCTACAGCACATAACACAGACTCGTTATTTACCTGTCCGGCTTTAATTTTCTTGGGGTATCTGATGATGAAAGGCATACGAATACCACCTTCATAAAGACTATTTTTAGTTCCTCTCAAATAAGCGGAACGTACAGACTTAAAGCTGGGTGCAGGGCCATTGTCGCTAGTGAAAATAATGATTGTGTTTTCCGCCAGCCCCATATCATCCAGTGCTTTGATAAAACGTCCAAGCTGTTTGTCCATTTCAGCAAGGACGGGAGCAAATGCTTCTTGTGTTTCCCAGCTTTTTCTTTCCTTTTGTTTGAATTCCGGTACCCAAGGGGTATGCATATCATCCGGCCATAGATTCAGGAAAAAAGGTTCGCCTTTATGCTTTTTTACAAACTCAATGCTCTTATCTACAAAGTATTCCGTTCGTCTCCAGCGTTTCACGCTGTCTTTATCCGACCAGATCCATTTGGTAGCAGTGATTGCTGGTTCCGGGTCCGGGCTTTCGTAGGTTGATATGTATTCGTCAAAACCGTAATTCTTAATAGAAGGAGCGTTATGTACGTCGCGTCCGCCTCCCATGTGCCATTTTCCGATGTGTCCTGTTGAGTAACCTGCATTTTGGAAAGCACGTGCCATGGAGGGTAACTTATCATCAAGGAAATTACGTTGTTCGCATCTCTTATTAGCAGCTTTGTCGTTCAGGAAAGTGTTGATTCCCACTTCAAGAGGAAAGAGACCTGTGGTCAATCCACAGCGAGACGGAGAACTAACCGGCGCAGAAGAATAATACTGGTTGAATAATAACCCGTCTTGTGCTAGCCTGTCAATATTAGGTGTAGGAGCGAATTTGCCTCCATAACAACCTATGTCACCGATACCCATATCATCGATATAGATAATTACTACATTAGGTTTTGTTTCTGCTTGTGTGTTAGCAATGGGGAGTAAGGCTCCCAGCCAGGGTAAATGTTTTTTCAGATTCATAATTATTGTGATTTAATTAACTTTAGTTTTTCATGATGACTTTTCGCAAAAGTAGGGAAGATATCAGAGAAGGAAGGAAAAATACTAATCAATAAAGGAAAAAAAATGGTAGAATGATAGATTTCTTCTTTCTTCTATTGAGAAAACACGAATAGAGAAGCTCGTAGAAACCGAAAACTTCTCTATTCTTCTAATTATTCTATGATAATACGATCATTGGAGAAAGTATCTTGAATGGGAGCTTTACTTCGCCACGGTTTTAGTCAGTAATTGTACCCATGAGTATTTAGTGTTTTCTACCCAATTATCCGGTGAGACTTCGATAGTACCAGTTTTTGCTGTTATTTTTTGTATGTAAATCAATCCTTTCTTTCCATTGGCAGTTTTGAACAGGTAAACTTTATCTGCCTGAATAGCTAAGACTTCGGAGGTTGGATCTGCCAGATTTTCTATCGGAGTTGCATCTACTTGGGAGATTGCATTAAATTCTGCTTGTGATAAAGAGGTTTCAGCAAATAATGTGTGTTGTAAACCATTAATTGTCATCAAACCATACTCACTTCTTTTAGCAGGTGAAACAAGAGCAGGTACTGCTTCACTTCCCGGAGACAAGATAACATCTCCGAGTGAGAAATCTACTTCGTTTGCATATTTCATGGCATCAGCAGCCATATAGGTGCGTCCAAGAAGCCATGTTGCATAGTAACAACCATAATAAGCCGAAGCTGTCTCTACTATTTCTCCATCTTTTCCATAATCCGGATCGGAGAATAAAACGGAAGGAGTAATCTCTACCAATAACTTACGTTGGTAAGTATTACCGTCGGTACCTAAAACGACTACTGTAATACAGGCATTCTCTTTTAAAGAAGTAAACTTGTAAGTTGTCTCGTAATTAGCGGTTCCGTCTTCAAATGACCGGGCAGTTTCTTCTATCAGGCTCCCTTGTATTCCAGTCTTGGAGTCTGCCTGATAAATTTCAAAACTCATGATCTCTCCCTGAACTTTAACAGTTGCTGTGTATTCTGCAACTCCTTTCTCTAATGACACTCTATTGTTTTGATCGACACCTGTAAATTCAATCTTGACAGGTGCTTCATAATCAACTTCATATTTATCTGCACAACCGAATAATCCAAATAAACTGATTGACAGAATTAATGCAATTATACTATTTGTTTTCATGACTTTATTTTTTTAAGTAAACATTCTATTTAGATTAGTATCCTGGATTCTGGTAGATATTCGGGCAGTTATTAACTTCATCCTGTGGTATTGGAGCCAAGTTCATGCGCTCGTTATAATTACGTGTGTCTAAAGTTACCCGTTGATATTCACCGTTAATTTTCTTTATTCCGACAGCCGGTAACCTCATTACATCTTTTGCTATCAGCCATCTTCTTATATCAAAGAATCGATGATCTTCAAAACAAAGTTCTACACGGCGTTCTTTGCGTATGCGTTCCCGAAGGGTTGCCTGATTATAATCTGCGGCCAGTAAGTCTGTCGTGATACCGGCACGACGACGTATCCTGTTAAGCTGGGCTATTGCTTTTTCTCTGGCTGTGTTCGTATCTTCAGCCTCATTCTCGGCTTCTGCATAATCGAGCAGGATTTCTGCATATCTCATCATTGGAAAGTCCATGTAAGTGGTGCCGCCTTTTCGATGATCGATACGGTCATCCAGGAACTTTGTCAGGAAGTATCCGCTTCCCCATCTATATGATTTTGACAGGTCTATTGCAGCTGGCTTACCGTTGACTAAAGGCCAGGTAGCACCATCACATAAAATACTCTGCGCCAAACGAGGATCCCTGTTAGCATAAGGAGAATTTACATTGTAACCGGAGTTTGGGTTGATGATGGCTTTCGTATTTGATTCATAACCGAGAATGGGCTGTGATCCGTCGAGCATATCATAACAGTCTACCAGCCATTGGTTCGGGCAAGTCAGTAGCTCTTTATTTACATTCCAGGGGTCAAAGGCAGGCATCATTCCGTAAAGGTCATTTGCCGGTGCACGGAGAAATCCCATGATTACCTCACCATTGGCACGGGTATTGAATAATCGTGTGTAGCTCTTTTCGGGAGTGGTCGGATCTTCATATAAACGATAGAAATCTCCATTGTCAGCATATTCAATCATATCGTAGGCAGCATCAGCCGCTTCTCTCCAAGTTACTCCGGACGCATTGTGTAAAGGACTTGCTGCATAAAGTAATGTGCGTGCCAGATAGCCTAGGGCTGCTCCCCGGGTAGCTCTTCCGTAATCTGCTGCATCGTATTTGTCGGGCAATACTCCCGGCTCTGCAAGTTCTTTGAATTCATTAGCAATCCAACGGACTGTGGTTTCTAACGATTCACGTTTGATTTCGTCATAAAGTAACGGATCGAGTTCTTTGTCTCCGATTACTAATGCTCCGTAGAAACGAAACAGTTCGTGGTGATACAATGCACGCAGAAAGCGTACTTGGTTTTTCAGGGAAATCTTCTCTGCATCCTCCAATGGTGAACGGTCTACGTTGTTCAGGAATGTGTTTGCAGAACGGATGGCCTTATAGTAAAATGTCCATGGATGGTCACCGCCAATCAAACCTTTGGAAGCATCAATTCCCCCTTTGATAAATTTCTCGAGTTCGGGAATAACTGCCCCTCCGGCACGGGTTGTATTTCCGGCTCCATCGTCTGTTGCGTTGTCAAGCATACAAGGTGAACCACCAATGTTTGCCAAAAAACCAAAACTGCCAAGGCGGTCTCTCCCCATGCGCATACGTGCATACAAGTCGTATGCAACTTTGCGGGTCAATGTGATGTCCGAATAAACTTTCTCTGTATCCGTAAGATCCAGTTCGGTTTCTTTCATCAGGCTATCTGCACTACAACTGGCAAGCAGGACAGCCGTTACAAAGGATATAAATAGTTTTCTCATAAATTATTCATTTCAAACATTAGAAATTCAGGTTGATACCAAAATTTATTACTTTTTGTTGTGGATAGAATTGTCCATTACTATTGTTCGATGATTCAGGGTCTACCTTCTTTACGTTATCCCATGTAAAGAGATTGTAGGCATTCGCATATACTCTAAGTGAACGTACTCCGAATTTTTTCAATAGTTTGCGAGGTATAGTGTAACCTAACTGAATGTTTTTCAGACGCAAGTATTTGGAGTCTTTCAACCAATAGTCAGATTTATAATAATTAGGATGCGCAGGAGTGGCTGCCTTAGTGAAACGTGGGTACGTTGCTGTTGCGGCTGTTTCCGGTGTCCATCTTCCGATATGCTCTTCGTAATAATTACCCCAGAAATTATCCCATGCAATATCCTGTTGCAGATAGATGGATGAACGGGCAGCTCCCTGAAGCAATATACTAAAATCAATTCCTTTCCAGTTCAAACCGGCAGCAAGAGAGAAAGTCATTTCGGGTACCGGATTATAGCCGATAGGAGCTTGGTCGTTAGAATCGATCACTCCATCATGATTCAAGTCTTTATATTTACCTCAAATCCGCAACTAAGCTCTTCAGCGTCCTTCTTGCGTCTAAACGTCC
>NZ_QTNF01000070.1:0-4171 GCF_003603455.1 Bacteroides sp. AM37-9
CACATTAGGGGAGGCAGAAAACAAGGAAAAGGGCAGTACGGAAAGTAAAACAAACCATACGGTTTTGCTTGCAAAACCGTATTCCTATCTCCCTGCCACAAGTGACAGGGGGGGAACGGGTTAGCAACGGACTGCCGGGACAAACGGTAAAAGGAAGGAACTGCAATACGGAAGAAGGAGGTTGTTTCGGCAATGCCGAAGCTCCGGATGATGACCATTGCAATCCCGCCCACGTTTGGAACTTCTCTTTTCTGGTTTGCCCATAATCAGCCGCATAGCGGATGACTACGGGCAAACCGGGAATGAGAACAGTCATTCCGATGAAGGGGAGGGTGGGGAAGAATACTGCGTGAACGCAAAAACACTCTCGGATATGTAGCAAAAAAAAGCGGCACTAGGCCGCTTCAATCATTTGCTTGCTTTTTTCTTTTTAGAGACAGCCTTCTGTTTAGGCTGATCCGGTTTTTCTTCTTCTTTTTCCGGAGCCGGATAAAACTTGGTGGCTACCATCACAATGCGGTTACGCTTCTCCCCACTTTTAGAATCCGTCCATTCTTCCGGCTTAAAGTAGCCTTCAACGGTTATCAGCTCACCTTTTTTCAATACATCGAAGGAATCCAGTGCTTCATTCTTTCTCCAGGCTTCAATCCCCATGAAAGCGGAAACATAAGAGGTTTCTTCACCTGTCTTGTCTGCACGGCTGACCGCGATAGAAAAGCGTGCTACGCTTGCTGTTTCAAAACTACGGATTTCTGCATCCTTACCGATAAAACCTGTTACTGCGAATGAATTTTCAATCTTTTTCATATCTCTGATTTTTTAGAAGTTAATTAATCAATTTTACAGTGCAATAACTGATTGTTGGCTTTGGGGGACACCATGAAAAAAGATATAAATACTCTTTTTATGCTGGCCGGAAAAAGGAAGATTTGTAACTTTTTTATTGGTGAAGATGGCAGCAAATAATTCGGGTTAAATACGCTTTTTATGCAAGGCAAAAAAAGGAAGATTTCAGACGAATAACAACGTGGTGTTTGTGAATCGTCCCCTTATCCCCGTAAAAGGGGTTAGCAACAATCTATATTTGCAACGGAAAATGATTTGACTTCCCTAAAAAATGATATGAAAAAGACAAAACTTGAAAATCAGCAACAGGTTTGGAAAGGATGCAAAAAACAACCGGTCAGACAGCAAGCATGGCACATTCCGAAAATATGGTCAGCCGCCTATCGACACACCGGAAGAAACCTCTGCAATTCCTTTTAAAAAAATGAAGCCGAAGAATGAAGCATACAATATTCCACGTATCGAAAAAAGTGACTGCACGATAAAATGAAAGGCTGCAACGGAAGAACAGACTTGCGGATTCTGCGGGGAGAACATAACCATACAGGCATACAGCCACTACAACTGTTTCCGGAAAAAGAAGATTATACAACCGGAAAAACAGAAAGGCATCCACTCGGAGAAAAGCAAGCAAACGATTGAAGCGGACTGCCGATTTAGCGGCGAAATATCCGACTACCTATATACAGCCCTAAAAGGCTGGGGCATATGGGTAAGCAACAGACTGCCGGGCAAATAAAAGGAGAGTGGCATAGCCGCCGGAAAGAGGTTGTCTCGATGTGGCCGAAGCTCCGAAAGCAGACCGGATATGCCTCTCTCCTTTGCCTTCCCCATTCCTGGATTTCACACAATCACGGAGCCTGCGAGTGACTATGAGAAATCCTGAAACGGGGACAGTCACTCCGCTGAAAGGGTGGGTGGGAAACATGTGACTTTCTCCAAAATAACAAATAGGGGTATAAAGATCTCAAAAGAAAAGAAAGCCGTTCCAGAAAAGACTGGAGCAACTATCACCATCTACTGTTCTTTAAGTTAATTGCAGCAAATCCAAATCATCAGTGACCAATCCATCCAATACATGTTGGATTTTATCAAATATAGCCTTATCTATGCCATACGTGGCGCATAACGATTGAAATTTGCTTACAGCATCGAACACCTGTAATATCTTCTTTTCGGGCTCCTCTACAAAATCCTCGGCAAAGTTGACGAAATCACTTGTAGTCAAGGCAGACCTTTTGCCCATCACGCCCATCGAATGAATGTGTGCTGAAGAATTTTCCCATGTATTTGCCGTGAACATTACATCATATGCAGGTGATAAACGCCATACCCCTGCCTTATCCATGATAAACGATATGTTCTTATTATGATCATCGGATATACCTGCGACATAATTAAATACCATTCTGATAAATATCTGATCTTTGTCTTCCTGGGGAAGTTTCAGAGTCTCTGCTATCCAACACAGCTTCATATAATCATCTGCACCCGGCATAATGGCCGCAAGGGTCTGACTAAAGAGCTTTTCTCCATTCTTACGATCAAATCTTTCCGTTACGAAATGATTTCTTCCATCAATTTCTTTCAGGAAGCATGGCATCATGTTGATTCCCGCCGCCTTTGCCATTTCGCTATATACCATTTCTATCTCTGTGGTAGGAGAGTCATCTGCTTCTTTAAATTTGATGATATACTGCTTAAAATTTTCAGGCAAATCCACCTGGCCGGAACGAAACTCTTCCGTTTCGAGATTATAGGCAATCACTGCCTTCGGGCGCATGCCACCGGCAGAAGTTCCAAGATATATCAACTTTTTCATCGTGAGGCTATCCTCCGGTGATATGACAGCAGCATCTCGATCATTATATATTTTAGAAGCCAAAGTTGCCAATGATGACATATTTACTGACTCATGGATGGCATCATCATTAAATTCCGGTTCAAATTCCAATGCTCCCATAGCCCTCTTGCCAATATAAGAGAGCTTCAATAGAGGCAATGATTCCGTAACCTTTATATTATTATCCGTGAGCCATTGGTCAAATAGGGAAGCCCCCCATTTGTCAGGAAGCGCATCTGCAAGAAATTCCGGAAGCCCTTGATATAATTTATCTTTATTCCCATAGAAAGACGCAAACAAAGGGGGTCTCTTAGGGTGTGTGGAAGGGCATATATCATAATCTTGTTTCCTATATTCATCCGTAAATTGGAATACAGAACAATGCTTTTCAAAGTCCCAATTCAATTTGCCAATGCAAGTCCCCCACAGATATACATTCACTATAATCGGCTCTTTCTTCATACCATCTTACGTTTACCGTTAATTCTTTGTATTCTTTTACCTGTTTTTTCATTGATTAGGAAAGGGGAGTCTGGAAGTTCCGGAACCAAACCGACAACGCCTTCAAGAGTTCCACTTATACGCAAAATCTTAAGCAATGTACTTAGGGCAATATCACTTACTTTACAAGATTCTATTCTCTTAATAGTAACGATAGATACTCCTGCCTTATCCGCAAATTCTTGCTGGGAAAAACAGCAGCTAAGTCTTATAGACTTAACTCTCTTGCAGATTTCCTTTACAATACATTCATCTGAAAATTCGTATATTGTATATGTATCATATAATCTTTTCATAGAAAAACATATTTAGGTATCATTTTTGATACAAAAATACCGATAAATCTGAAAATCACCAAATTAAGAAACACTTTTTTTATAATCTTCTGCCGCATTAGCAAACGATTGAAGCGACCTTGTGCCGCTTCAATCGTTTGATTGCTTTTTCTTTTTAGTCCGGGGGTTCTTATTTTTCCGGAGTCGGGTAGAACTTAGTAGCTACCATCACAATGCGGTTACGTTTCTCCCCACTTTTAGAATCCGTCCATTCTTCCGGCTTAAAGTAGCCTTCAACGGTAATCAGTACATCTTTTTGCAGTATCCAAAAAGCATAGCGGTCTTCCATCTTACTCCAGGCTTCAACTTTCATAACAGAGGAAACAAATGTTTTTTCTTCATTTATCTTGCCTATGCGACTGACCACAATAGAGAAGTGTGCAACCTTTACTATTTCGAATAAATGGATTTCTGCATCCCTACAAATCCTGCCTGTTACTGCGAATGAATTTTCAATCTTTTTCATATCTCTGATTTTTTAGAAGTTAATTAATCAATTTTACAGTGCAATAACTGATTGTTGGCTTTGGGGGACACCATGAAAAAAGATATAAATACTCTTTTTATGCTGGCCGGAAAAAGGAAGATTTGTAACTTTTTTATTGGTGAAGATGGCAACGAATAATTCGGGTTAAATACGCTTTTT
>NZ_QTNF01000070.1:4181-4383 GCF_003603455.1 Bacteroides sp. AM37-9
AATAATTCGGGTTAAATACGCTTTTTGTGCAAGGCAAAAAAAGGAAGATTTCAGACGAATAACAACGTGGTGTTTGTGAATCGTCCCCTTATCCCCGTAAAAGGGGTTAGCAACAATCTATATTTGCAACGGAAAATGATTTGACTTCCCCCTCAAATCCGCAACTAAGCTCTTCAGCGTCCTTCTTGCGTCTAAACGTCCT
>NZ_QTNF01000071.1:0-4201 GCF_003603455.1 Bacteroides sp. AM37-9
ACTCGTACACATGGCTGTCTATCTGATATCGTGCTGTAACCTTTGCTTGCAATTCTTTCCCTTCCAGTTCTTCATCTCTGAACTGTGGTTGATAGACCGGGTAGAACCTAAACCCGGTCACCTTGCTACGTTTGTTGTTTGGGTTTTCACGCACTTTCACGTAGTTGAAAGTGTATGGGCAGCTCTCATCAAGCGCAGCCTTTGCTGGTTTCAAAACTCTTTCCTCAAAATGATCTATTCTGTCTTTTCCGTTCTTGTCCTTGTATTTGTCCGCAGGTATGCCAAGACGGTCTTTCAAGTTTTCAAGGGATATATCCAAAGGGTACACCTGCCCACTCATTAACATGTAAAACCTAAGGGAATACCCAGTAGGTAGCGCAAGAGCCTTGTTTAACTCAAATTCTCTGTACCCCTTGGCGAACTTGGTAAACACATCCCAAAGGTCGTTAGACACACGAAAGGTTATAATGCCAGTGCGTTTTTTATATTTTGGGTTAGATATAAATCCGCACTTCCACCATTCCTCGTCATCTTCGTAAGTAAAAAAACGTCCTGCCAAAGAATCGAGTGCGGCTATGATTTCATTGTAATCACGTCCGGAAAAAATAACGTCAGATACATGCATTTGTGCATCAACATCCCAAAGTCCATGCTCAAACTTGCGTTTCGTGCCTGCATAATCTTTCAGTTTTACTCCCTTTAGTTCAGCTTGGCACGCTTCCAGTATGCGAAGAACTATTCTTTGTTCGTGTATGGACATGTCTTGCTGTTTTGACCATGTATATACCCATGAAACAACAACATCTTTATTCTTGGTAATAGGTAGTTTCTTTTTCATAAACGATTGATTTGCTGCAAATATACACAATCCCCACATTAAAACAAAAAAAGAGGGGTAAAACTCCCAAAGTGTGGGGACTAATTTACTTTTAAACTCCCAAAGTGTGGGGACTAAACTCCCAAAGTGTGGGGAAACACATGTTCTAATCCCTTTATTTATGGGCGTTTGCGAAGAAGTGATAGAGCATATTACAGACGATGCTTATAACAGACAAGGGGAATTTATAGAGCTAAGTGGTTGATTTACTGTCGGAAAAAGAAAAACGATAGGGAAAAAGAGCAAAGCAAAACCAACCAACGGGCGGTAGGATTGGAAACGGGTTTTTATGGCGTGTACACGTTTGTGTACAAAATGTTTGTATTTTATTGAAATATAGCTATCTTTGTGCTGAATTTAAAAGCAAACAGATATGGAAGCATTATCAGTAAGAGAATACCGTAACAACCTCGCAGCGTCTTTCACCAAAGCTGACAATGGCGAGCAGGTACTAATTCGCAGGAAAAACGAGATTTACGCTTTGGTAAAAGTTGGTCGTGAAGATTTGATGATAACCCCGGAGCTGCAAGCAAGGATTGACAAGGCAAGGGAAGAAATCAAATCCGGAAAGTGTGTTACCCTCAAAAGCAGTGAGGATATTGACGCTTATTTCGATAGTCTATGATGTACACAATTAGGGTTTCCGACGGGGTGGATAAGGTGATTGCCAAATGGAAGAAATCAAACCCCAATTTGTTCAAGAAGTATAAGAAAATCTACAAAGAATTGTTAGAGCACCCTAAGACTGGGCTTGGGCATCCCGAAGCGTTAAGGGGCGGTGGGGATATTACATGGTCTCGACACATTACCGCCCATGACCGGATAATCTATGACATTTACGAGGAAGTGGTAGAGGTCTACATCTTGGAGGTAGAGGGGCATTACAACGATAAATGATAAAACTGTTATGGTCGAATATTGTGTTTACTGGTTAGAGAACGGCGAGCCTATGCACGAGGTGTTCTCTTCTCTTGCCGCCGCCGAGATGTACTCATGTGCGATAAGAGGGAAAGAAAACATTGAATGGGTGGAGGTGTCCGAAGAAGAAACCATTGATTTGGACGAACTGGAAGACATGTTCCCGGATGACTTCTGCGGCGTGTAATCCCCTTGGGTAGAAATGGGGTAGAATTTGTTAGGCTGTGGGGGATTTTCTAACACGCCGGGGCTTTTTGCTGGGCGGTTGGCGTGGATGTATTCCCATGCGGCATGTGTATATATAGCAAGAAGTGTCCTTGTCGGACAATTCTTGCTTTTCTCGCTTTGCTCAAAAAGATTTTAAGATTACCTTTGTGGCATGGAACTAAGACGGAACGAAAAGATTACATTCCGGTGTACCGAACTTGAAAAGGACGCACTTGCGGAGCAGGCAGCCCGGTGCAGTCTAAGCGTATCGGAATACTGCCGGAGTTTGTCCCTTGGGGGGCGCCCAAGGGAGAGGTACACCGAGGAGGAACGGCAGCTTCTCCGGGACATAGCCCAGTTGAAAGGAACGCTCCAACGGCTGAACAACTACTTCGGTGGTCGCCAGTACCGGGAAGTGTTCGAGGAGAACCGGGCACTAATTACAGAGCTCAAAAAAATACTCTCACGATGATAGGGAAAGGGAAAAGCATATCACATGGTGTGGCGGCATTGGAGTACGACCTCGCCAAAGAGATAAACGGGCAGGCAGTAGCCACCGAGATAGCCCGGCATGAACTTTATGGGTGTACTGGTGCGGAAATGGTGCAGGAAATGAAACCGTATCACATTGATTTTCCGAACGTAAAAAACAACTGCCTACGTTTCGAGGTCAGCCCCTCGATAGAGGAAAGCGCCACCTTTACGGATGCGGACTGGGCGGAACTTGGTAACGACTTCATGCAGCGCATGGGGTTGGCGAACCACCAGTACATCATCATCCGGCACAGCGGTACGGAGAGCAAGAAAGAGCAAGCCCACCTGCACATACTGGCAAACCGGGTTTCCCTTTCCGGGGAACTGTACCGGGACAACTGGATAGGGAAAAAGGCAACGGAAGCCGCCAATGCCATAGCCAAGGAACGGAACTTTGTACAGTCGCAGGACATTGGCAAAGTCAACAAAGCGGAAATCAAGGAAGCCATGGACGGCGTATTGAAGAAGATGCAGGGCTTTGACTTTACCAAATTCAAGGAAGAACTTGGTAAGAGAGGTTTTAAAGTCCGGGAAGCCAGGGCAAGCACCGGGAAACTTAACGGCTACTATGTCACAGCCCGAAGCGGTACGGAGTATAAGGCAAGCGAGATAGGGAAAGGCTACACTCTCGCCCATATCGAGCGGACACAAAGCAAACTGAAGTGCAACTCAATGAACATATCTCATGGAAACAAACTCACACCCGGAAGCGGCAGCTTCCAACGTTAAGCAGGGACAGTACAGCCCCCGGAAAAGAAAAGATACAACGCCAAGGGTAAACCCGCAGCTTGCGGTAGAACTGGTGTATCAAGAACTAAAGCGTGTTGAAGTCTATACGAAGCGCATAGAGGACGCAACAGCCCGAAAGGTACAAATAGACGGGAAAAGCCTTGAAAGTGCCGAAAATCGCCTAAAAAACGTGTTGGCGGACTTTGAACGGCAGGGGTACAGAATGAAAAACGGCGGTTATGTGGACAAACGAATTTCGTTCTACTCAATCCTTTGTGCTGTTATCTCCCTATTGTTCGCTTGTTTCATGTGCTATCTTTGGACGGATGCAGCCAAAGACCGGGACAACTACAAGCAGTATTATGAATACTACCAAGAGCAGGCAAGGGAACAAAAGGGGAATAAATAAACATCTAACTTTACGAATTATGGGAACAACGGAACACGAAGAACCCCGGTTCTTCTTCATACTGAACAAGGGTGCGAAGTCCGGCGGCGAAATCACCCATGCCGTCCTAAACGGTAGTATCGTTTCGAAGCCGGCAGGCTGGGACGCCTTTCATGGGCTTGCACTGGCGAGAGAGAAACTAAGCAGCGAGGAAATACAACAGCAGATGAAAGAACTTGGTGTAGAAATGGAAATCGTTCCTCTGATTTGACAAGATTACCCGGAGTGTTTCAGCCGGGTAATCTTGTTACTTATCCTTGATTTTCCCTTTAAGGGCGTTTATAATCCACCCTTTCGGATTGTTCTTTTCTCGTGATTTTCCGTTTAGGAGAGCCAGTTCTCCGATAAGGTCGGTTATCTTTTCTTGTGCCGTTATGAATGTCTCTTTGTTCCGGTTTATCTCTTCCGATGTGAAGCCGCAGGAATAACGGAGGTACTCGTACACATGGCTGTCTATCTGATATCGTGCTGTAACCTTTGCTTGCAAT
>NZ_QTNF01000072.1:0-4191 GCF_003603455.1 Bacteroides sp. AM37-9
ACCCAACTTTTTAAAATATGTTTTTTTTAGATAGGGACAAAAACCCAACTTTTGATTGATTAGTTGTATCATATAGCGTCCTTTTTTGTTAATAGATGTTCTTTTCCCTAAAGTTTGTGTTAAGATTATGAGAAAAGTTCCTTTTTTGTGGGTTTATGTAATAAGAAGAGTTCCTTTTTTGTGTTTGGTATGATTATCAGGTTTTTTTTTATCAGCTAGTGATGGTAGTACCCTTAAAAATGGAAGGGTAACTATTTGAAAAACAACAGATAACGGTAAAAAATCAGGGACAAAAACCCAACTTCTTAGGGACAAAAACCCAACTTCTTAGGGACAAAAACCCAACTTCTTAGGGACAAAAACCCAACTTTTAGACCCCTCTTAGGGACAAAAACCCAACTTTTATTCATCTTCTTTTTCTTCTCCAATCATTCCGGGGAGTATTTCTACCTCTTTTAATAATACGGATAAACAATATTCTGCTTTATTTGAAATTTTATTCCAGTTATCTCTAACATATTCGCCTAGATAAAGCATCTTAGTTACTACTGCTTTATAGTTGCTTAATGTAATCTGTGGAATAAACTGCTGCAAATGTTCGTCCTTCATTGCAAAGTGCAAAGAACAAAAATTCGTTATCATCTTCTTTTGTCCTTTTAATAGTTCTTCTTCCTTCTTTGATAATGCAGACTTAATAACTTTGAAATTAAGTTTATAAGGCTGTGTATCGCCTGAATTACGATAAACTTCTGCCATTTCAAACCAGCAATCAGCCTGTTCAAACAAATCATCGTAAACAGGGCGTATTACACGTTTATACAAATCTTTAAATTCGGGGTATTTATCTTCTAATTTTAAGAATTTCCGAAATCTATCCACATAAATAGAAAAACCACCTTTTTCTTTCCATGAGCTAATCAGCATATACATTCTTATTGTATATCTACTTTGCGCTCTTAAAGCTATCTCTTTTATATAGCGTGTAAAACCTCTATCAACATTAATGAAAACTTTAGCAACCTCTCTATCCATTTCTAAAGAAAAACCTCTTGAATAAGGAGTTTTAGGTATATTTGCCTTAGTGAATAAACCAGTAATAGACCAACTTTCCTCACCTGTTATTGGGTCTTTAACATCAAACTCTACAGGAATACTGATTAATTTACGAACCATGCTTTTTACTTCCTTGTATTGGTCTGGATTAACGCCCAAATCCCGATATGCGATATCTACTCTTATACGGTCTGAATATTCTTGAAATAAGGATAATTGCTCGCATGGAATAGATGTACCATATTTATCTAGATGCTGAATACTTAATTCTATGACATTCTGTAATTTCTCTATAACAGCAATTAAGATTCTAATCTGTACTGTCTTAAAATCACCAGCCATTAATGTAACTACATTAGGTTGTTTCAGCCATGTGGGATTTTCTGGGAGTTTCACAGGAAGATTTGTACGAGGATGCCCTTTCCTAATTCTAACAATCTCACCGTCTATTTCTTCTTTTTCTTCTTTTACCGCACGTTTTCGGACTTTTATTTCTCTATTTACCATCGCTTATTATTTTGACTGATTAATACTCCCAAAAAAAGTAGAATAAAGAACACAAACATAAACTTGGCTATATAAAATAGCCCTATGAAAATCATTCTAAAAATAGCAATGATAATTTCTAATAGATTTCTTATTATGTTCCTCCAGTCCATTTTCTTTGTTTTATAATTCCTGTCGCCAAAGCTCCGGCTGCACTATTGTATAACCAGCACTTTGCAAATATACTCTTTTAAATTCATCGGGCAACGTTCCTTCAAGGAATTGCTTTTTATGCCTTGATGCAGTTCGGCGGTCATATGGACTATTTTTAGACCAGCCTCTTTTAAGAATTAGTTCCTTAAAGCATTCATCTAATGTTTTTGCTTTATCTATCATAATCTTTTCGTAAAGAAATTATAGGGTTTTTCATCCCTTTATACGTTTCACAAGGATTTCCTAACAGTTCGCACATTACAAAATGTACAATTTTTCCTTCATCCAATGATAAATTCGATTTATTTGCTAATTCTACAACTAATGTATATTGATAACTATAGTTCTCTACAACAATTTCTTTTTCATTGGAAACTTCATTGTAAATCTTTCTATACTTATGCCATAAAGACGTATTAAAAAGCTCTACCGTAAGATAATTGTTTACCTGCTCTGTTGTATAGTCTTCTGGCAAACGTTTCCCTGTAAGTCTATAAACAGCCTCCATTTTTGCTTTTTTTCCTACAAACTTTTTTTTCCCAATCATCTGACAAGAAGGAAGTTCATCCCTAGATATAAAAGGCTTCAAATCTGACACCCTACGATATACCTTATATTCAATAAACATTCTATCTATATTTTGATTATATGACATCTATTTCCTTTCACACTATTCAAAAAATTATGGTCATTTATCCCAATCATAATTATCGTAATCTATTTCCTTTCCTGTAGCATGGCATTCAGCCACATAATCAGCCCATTTTTTTCGCTTCGTCACATCAAAAGGCATACGTAGAAATTCATCCTTCCAAGGCTGTATAAAGTAACCAAAATCGTGTTTGTTCGTTACATACTGAACAGCATCTCTAATGGCGTTATACTCATATCCTTCTTCCAACAATGGTTCGTCACCCAGTTTAGAGTATATGTTTGCCACTTCCCGAAGCATCTTTGCAAATTCTTTGTATGTGGCAAAATTCTTTTCTTTTTTATCCATAATCATTCTTTTTTGTTTTGAGTATTAATTTTTTTCGATGAAAGTATTGGTTGTATTCAATACTCCGGCTGAATCTCGACTTTTGCCATCTCTTATGAAGATTCCTTCTTCTTTCAACCGTTCATAATCAAATTCATTCATCATGATAATGACAATATTTTCATTTGTATATAGCTTACACTTCATAAATTGAGTACCTTCTATTTTTCCAATTACGTCTATTTGGATTGTTCTTTCATTCATAATTCGTTTATTTATATTCTGTTATGCGTTATTTGGTATGATAATCCCATTTTATCTTGACTTACATATTTGGAAAAGAGACCTGTGAACTAAAGACTACTCTTTCTTTTCCTTACGCCTAGATTTAAGAAACTCTTTAGCTGCTTCTTTATCCTCATGAACTTCTTCTGATACATAATATATATATGTAGCTTTGAAATTGTGAGAATTGTTTTTCCACGCGGTTCCTGTTGCATCCGGATTGACAACATATCCTTCTTTTGCCCATTGGAGAGCTGTCAGGCTCTTTTGGCTCGTTTTCTTTTCCCAAAGAACCTTGCGAAGCATTCTTGTCCGGGGAACAATCACACCGTCTGCACATACCAGCCCTTCGCAGTTGTAACCGGGGCTTTCCAGAAATTCAATTTCTTTTTGAATTTCTTTTATGCTCATTTTCTCGATGCGTTCCATGTTTTGTGCAATCGTTTCATCTGTCATATCCGCTGCCATATTTCATGAATTTATGTATTAAAATAAGGCTATTAACTAGTTTAATAGCCTATTTTTGATTTCAAATACTATCAAACGTATTTATCCAATTCTTTTTCTAGCTTTTCCCTATCAATCTCTGGAAATAGTTCAAGAACAAGACTTAGCGAATCGCAATAATTGTTTGCATAGTTTTCTGTATCCATCAATCGTAACACCATTGAACAAAAAATACTCTTTTCCTGCTTAAAAGTACGATTTAACACAGAACTAGATAATCTGAAAATTTTCTTCTCTACTCCAATCATAAATTAATCCTTTCACATTTCTAATAATTGACTATCAATCTGTAGTTTTCTTCAATGCTTCAAAAGAAGACAAGTAATCATCAACAGCTTTATTTAACGCTGCATATTTATCTTTCCACGTTCTTATTTGCCGTTGTGTTTCAATATACCTATCATTCAAAGTTGCATAATTCTGAATAGCAAATCTAATAGCTTTAGCATCTGTTTTTTCACCAGATAATTTTTTTAGATTTTCTAACTCTGCACAGGCTGCATCGTCTAAGCGTAATGTAAACTCTTTTTTCATAAAAAAATGATTAATGAATTAATACTGAAAAATAGCCCTAACAGTTGGCTACGAAATGGATTTAAGAAGCAATGTTTCATGATTTTGTTTGCTGTTCTTTATACTGGCAGCCAAACCAGCTTTAAAGGTTTGTT
>NZ_QTNF01000073.1:0-3457 GCF_003603455.1 Bacteroides sp. AM37-9
TTCATCATAATACTCATCGGCCACACCATATCGTAACCGATATGCGGTCCGCCGATTCCTTCGCCTGCCTTGCCTTTAAAGAAATAAGGATTGTCCTCACTCCACACAAAACGGCGGGTATTCTGATAAATCGGATCGTTTACATTCACATCACCCAAATAAGGCATTGCAAGCAGGCTCGGCACATTGGCATCGTCCATCAGATGATGATTTCCAAAACCATCTACCTCGAATGCATAGATTTTACCATATTTAGGATGGTTATACACCGCATATTTCTTTAAAGCTGTTTCCACCTCCTGCGCCAAGTCCTTACATTCTTTAGACAAAGCTGTCTTCTTGTTTACCTTCTCCAAAATCTCGGCTGCCTTACGCAAAGAAGATACGGCAAAGAAATTGGAAGGAACCAGGAATTGAAGCGTAGTAGCATCGTCCGAAGGACGGAAACTGGAAACAATCAAACCGACTGGTTTCACCGGTGCTCCCAGACCGTCATTGCTCACAGTATCTAGTGCACGTTCCGTCTTACGTTGGAATTTATAAGGACCTACTCCGTCTTTGCGTTGTTGCTCTTTGAATGTTTTCAGTACATTAGTGATTGCCTGAATCCATTCTTCGTCGAATATGCTCGCATCTCCGGTAGTCTTCCAGTAATGATAAGCCAAACGCAACGGATAACACAAGGAGTCTATTTCCCATTTACGTTCGTGCAACTCAGGTTTCATATCTGTAAGGTCACTCATCCAATGACCGTCAGGAATAGCGCCGTCATTAAAAGCATTCGCGTACGGATCGATATTGATACATTTGAACTGGCGGAGAATAACACCTGCCAGCATTTCTTTCAGTTCAGGATCCGAATTAGCCAATTGCACGTAAGGCCATACCTGTGCACCGGAGTCGCGTAGCCACATGGCGTGAATATCGCCCGTATATACGAACGTATCCGGTTTGCCTTCGCTTCCTTTACGGAAATGTACGGTCGTATCCAGTGTATTCGGGAAACAGTTGGTAAACATCCATGCCAACTTCGCATTCTTCAACAGTTTCTGTACACGGAGAATCTCCTTCTCTACCGCATTGGAACGGAACAAACGATTGGATATTTCCGGGCGGTTATCTTTCTGAATAGCATCCGCCAGACATACATGCATTTCCGTCATACGGTTGGAGGCTTGCAGCTCCCCGCCACAGAGAAGCATACCTGCCAGCATACCTGCGCTGATATATTTGATCTGTTTCTTCATGATTACTTCTTCTTTTTAAATTCGTTAGAGAAAGAATAAGGGAAATCGGACTCTTTGGTACCACGTTGCTGATTGGGTTTCGCATCCATTTTGTAAGAAATGCTAGCGCCATTCAACAGGTCCTGATGGGTCAGATAGTTTTTGGTATATTCTTTACCGTTCAATGTCATTGATGAAATGTAACGCTTGTCGTCTCCGTTATTCGGAGCAGAGATAGTCACCGTCTTTCCGTTTTCCAGATGCAGCTTCATCTCCTTGAAGTAGGGAGTACCCAAAACATATTCATCCGTACCCGGACATACCGGATAGAATCCCATTGCCGAGAATACATACCAGGCAGAAGTCTGACCGTTGTCCTCATCACCGCAATAACCGTCGGGAGCAGGAGTATAAAGTTTGTCCATCACTTCACGAATCCAATGTTGCGCTTTCCAGGGTTGGCCGGAATAGTTGTACATATAGAGCATGTGCTGAATCGGCTGGTTGCCATGTGCATAATTGCCCATGTTCATAATCTGCATTTCACGGATTTCATGAATAACGGCTCGATAATAACTTTCATCGAAAATCGGAGGAAGAATAAATACAGAGTCCATCATTTGGTTGAATCCGTCTTTACCACCCATCAAATCGATCAGACCTTGAGGATCGTGGAATACCGACCAGGTATAATGCCAGCTATTACCTTCCGTAAAGGCATCCCCCCACTTCAACGGATTGAACGGAGACTGGAACGTACCGTCTTCATTTTTACCACGCATCAGTTTGTGTTCGGGATCGTAGAGATTCTTATAATTCATTGCACGCTTTGCAAATATTTCAATCTCTTTTTTCGGTTTCTTCAAGGCTTTACCCAATTGATAGATACACCAGTCATCGTATGCATATTCCAGTGTACGGGCTGCATTCTCGTTAATACCTACATTATAAGGTACATATCCCAACTTATTATAATACTCATGTCCTAATCGTCCGGTAGAACGAACATTCGGATGCACTGCATTCGCTCCGTGTTTCACGGCTTCCCACAATGTCTCGATATCGTATCCTTTCAATCCTTTCAGGTAGGCATCGGCAACTACGGAAGCGGAGTTGTTTCCAACCATGCAACCTCTGTGTCCCGGACTTGCCCATTCCGGCAGGAATCCGCTTTCTTTATAAGTGTTCACCAATCCTTCCTGCATCTTTGTATTCATGGATGGATACATCAGGTTAAGGAATGGGAAAAGACAACGGAACGTATCCCAGAAACCGGTATCGGTAAACATATATCCCGGAAGTACTTCACCATTATAAGGGCTGTAGTGCATCACGTCTCCTTTAGCATCTATCTCGTAGAAACTTCTGGGAAATAATACTGAACGATACAGACAAGAGTAGAAGGTACGCAAATGATCGATATCATCATCTTTCACTTCAATACGTCCTAAAACATCGTTCCATACCTTGCGACCTTTCGCAGCAATCTGTTCAATGTTGTCCGTACCCAGCTCTTTCAGGTTCAGTTCCGCCTGTTCAGGGCTGATAAAAGAGGAAGCCACACGCACATTTACCTGTTCGCCCTTGCGGGTTTTGAAACCGATCAATGCACCGGCATGATTGTCTGTCGCTTCCAGTTTGTTGGTGTCAATCACACCACTGGCTACGGCAGCCGTATAAGTAAACGGTTTGTCGAATACTAGTACAAAATAGTTCTTAAAGTTGGCAGGAACACCACCGCTGTTTTTAGTGGTATAACCGATAATCTTGTTCTCCGAAGGGATTACTTTCACAAACGAACCTTTATCAAAGGCGTCTACCACTACATAAGAGTGGTCGTTTTCGGGGAAAGTGAAACGAAAAGCAGCCGCTCTCTCTGTCGGAGTAATTTCGGTCACTACATCATGATCGGCAAGATATACTTTATAATAATAAGGAGTAGCCGTTTCAGCTTTATGAGAGAACCAACTGGCACGCTCATCCTGATTAAATACTGCCTTACCGGTTACCGGCATGATGGCAAATTGACCGTAATCATTGATCCAGGGACTTGGCTGATGGGTTTGTTTGAATCCTCTGATCTTGTCAGCGTCATACGTATAGGCCCATCCATCGCCCATTTTACCAGTCTGCGGAACCCAAAAATTCATTCCCCAGGGCAGCGCAATGGCAGGGTAAGTATTTCCGGTAGATAATGCGTGCTTTGACTGCGTACCAACCAGCGGACTAAC
>NZ_QTNF01000074.1:0-3408 GCF_003603455.1 Bacteroides sp. AM37-9
CTTGCGCAGGAGTATATGCGTGAAATGAAAATCACCGATACGCAGTATATCATCGTGCGTCATCAAGACCGGGAACATCCGCACGTGCATATCGTGTTCAACCGCATAGACAATAACGGCAAGACCATTTCGGACAGGAACGACATGTACCGTAACGAACAGGTATGCAAGAAGCTGAAAGCCAAACACGGGCTTTATTTCGCTGGTGGAAAAGAACAGGTAAAGCAGCACCGACTGAAAGAGCCGGACAAGTCGAAATACGAGATTTACACGGCTGTGAAGAACGAAATCGGCAAATCCCGTAACTGGCAGCAGTTACAGGAGCGGTTAGCAGAAAAGGGTATTACCGCCCGGTTCAAACGAAAGGGACAGACCGACGAGATACAGGGTATATCCTTTTCCAAAGGTGAATACACGTTCAAGGGTTCGGAGATAGACCGGAGTTTCAGTTTTTCCAAGCTGGATAAATGTTTTGGGTATGCAGGAATGAATGTTGCCGGAAGCCAACGGCAAACAACTTTCGCACCCGTTCGGGAGCAAGCACCTGCACCGGGTAAGGCTGACAGTCCGTTGTTAACTGGTTCGCTCGGTCTGTTTTCCGCTTCTTCTCCCCCAGTGGATGAAGAACCTAATTTTAATTTGAGAAAGAAGAAGAAAAAGAAAAAACGACTTAAACTGTAAAGACATGGAAGACAATTTGATTTTAGAGGGGCTTCTCTCTATGGTTACGGAACTGAAAGGGAAGCTGGAAGCACAGGTAACGCCAGCCAGCCGGGAGGAAACTCTCGAACGGTTGGGAGCAATCGAGCAGGCATTGTCGGAACTGCACAGTAATCCGGCTGTTCCCGAAAAGGAATTGCAGGCTATCCAAAGCCAACTTGCCGACATAAGGAATGCGGAACAGGAGCAGCAGCAATCCATAGGAGAAGTGAGAAAATTTGTAACGGCTACCTACCGTTGTCTGAAAGAAATGCTGGATGCGTTGGATTCTTACCGTAAGGAACGCACAACCGAAAAAGCGGAAACCGAACCTGCATCGTTGTCCCGGAGGATAAGCGGTTTGTTACGCCCGAAACTGTTTGTTTTTTTGGCAGGGCTGGTTATCTGTTTCGTTTCCTTGTTCCTGAATGTCCGTTTGGCTGGACGGATGCAGCAGTTGCAGGACAACGATATGAAATACCGCTACATTCTGATGAAAGGGGAAGCGGACGGGGACTGCCTTGATTTGCTGGAAACGAATTTCAGTAGAGAACGGGATAACGCTTTCATCCAAAATTTGACTGATTCGGTGACGAGGTTTGAATACCGCAGCAGGAAGCAGGCGGAAGCGTTGGAGCGTGCAAGATTGCTCAATGAACAAGCCGAGCGGTTGAAAAAGGAAGCCAACCGACTGGGCAAGCCATAAACCGGGAAAACAAAGGATACAAACTGTAAATGTTAAAGCCCGCACAATATGTGGAGAAAAGTGCAGTGCATCTTCGTGGTGTACTGCACTTTTCCTATGTTTGCGGATAGCCTAATTTGAAAAACCAAAATCCCCAATCCGCTGGATTGTTTGGGTGATAATTAGGCAATGATTTAATAGTGAATAGGAACTGCATCTGCAGGGGGCGTTTGCTGAAGTAAATATACTTGATAGGTGCTATTATAAAGGCATTAGTAACAATCAAATCATTATTGTTATTATGGACATTTAAAGTAAAAAAGATATTCCTATAATGATTAAAGCAATAGATGCAAATATGTATCTATACCTTTTTGTAGAAAACATTGCTCCTATACAGGAGATAGATACAGCAAATTGCATACATTTTAAACTTAACTCTGTAGTCTTAAATATACACATAGACAAAAAAGATAATGCCAAAACAAATAGTATAGTATTCAATATATATTTCAGTTTCATATTACTTTGATTTATATTGACCTTATTAGCAGCATATAAATTGCTCATCCTATCCCAATAAACAATCCTATACAAGAGAACAAGGTGAATCTCTTTTCCTTGTATTTCATCCTATAGACCAGCCCGATAATAGCACATAAAGGAATTTTAGATGAATCTGTATTTTTTCCTTTGTTTACAAGGTATTTATGATGTTCTTTCATCCTTTCTTTGCTCAATTTGCGAATCTCACGGTTCTCTTTGTTCTGTTGTAACATACATTTATGCAACCTAATGTTCCCATGATTCAGTTTAATCTATTTTCTCTAATTCAATTGTAGCTACTTTCTCTTTATCTGGACTAATTTCATTCTGTATAATGGTTATATGTTTTTGGGTATAGCTTTTGATAATCCAAGGGGCTCCACCCAAATATAAAGCATTGCTATTAAATGTGATATATTTCCCTTCTATTGTATAAGTAATATCAATTTCATCGTAACCTTCCCAATTTACTTTCCCTTTCTGAGTATCTACAAATTGCATACCGACCCCCATATTTTGTACTGTCCAAGCCTCACAATGCCCTGTTCCACGCCATGAAGTCTGATAAAGTGCTTCGGGGGTTAATTCATTTGTCTGTTCATTATCATCGTCGCAGCTTATAAAACTGAATGTACAGAGGAATAGCATAAGTATTCCAAGAATTTCTTTTGTTTTCATATTCTCTTTTTTAATTTCTTGTTTAACTCATTCAATCTTTATTTTGTCTCTTCGTTGAACCAACCAAAGATAAGACAAAGATAAAAAGAAGAATCCTTTGGCAGATTAAGATATTCTTGGAATATTGTTATGAATGTAAATTTCTAAACCTATGTTTATTTTTTGTTGTTAAGACTTTGCTTGCGTCTGATTCGGCTCATGTGTACGGGTGTAATTTTGAGATAGGATGCTATTTCTTTTAATGATACCATTTGAAAGATTGCAGGGTATTTTTTTAAAAGTTGGAGGTAACGCTCTTCCGGTGTGAATCTGAATAAATCCAAATAACGTGAATATGATTGGAAAAACATCTGTTCGGCTGCGATTCGGGCTATCCGTTGGTTTTCGTTATTTTCCTTGAATTTTTGCTGTAAGAATGCAGAAGAACAGATGTAAATCTCGCACGGGATTATCGCCTGTATATTCAATTCTGATTTCATGCCATATAAGCAAGTGGGATAATCAGCTATAAATTCATTTGGAAAGGAAAAACCGACATTATACGGCTTGTTTTCTGTCCGGTTGGTGCAACTGTATTTGACTACGCCTGACAAGATAAACCCGAAGAAAGAACAGGCATCACCTTCATGGAGAATAAACTCATTCTTTTTATAATGTCGTAACTCTCCATGTTTCAGACACAACTCCTTGAAGAAGTCTATGTCTATGTTACTCATATATGAATTGAATTCGGCTATCATTTGTATATAACCTTAATTCCGCAACACTATTATAAAATATTTTTTTTAAGTACCTGAGCA
>NZ_QTNF01000075.1:0-3121 GCF_003603455.1 Bacteroides sp. AM37-9
CCATAATCTTTGGATAACATGATTATATTGCCACGGACTTATGCAACTGTGCCCATATTATGGGATTCTGGAAAATTGCATTAGTAAGTCTATTATTAGGAAACAATTCGGTTTTATCACAGAATAATCGATTGTTTTATGACTATGATAATAATGGAAATCGAATTTCACGGACAAATAATATTGAGAGTAAAGATCATCGAATAATGATTACTGCTTCTGTTGATATTCCATATTTGGAATATGATGTAGCTGTTGATGTAAATAATCATACTCTTGATACACTTTTAGCAGTAGGATCTACTCCTTATTTTTTTGATATAGCAGCAAATGGTGCTTCTAATTTTTCAATTCCTCTCTCATTGCCTGTTGGCAATGGTGGAATAGGACCTAATTTGGAAATTGTATACAATAGTTATAGTGGAGATGGAGTTTTAGGTACAGGAATAAATTTGTCATGTTTATCTTCGATAACTCGTAGTAATGAAGAGTCTAGATTTAATGAATTATATTCTTGGAATAAATATTATTTGGATGGTATACCTCTAATAGCAAAATGGGTGGATGGAAAAACAGTCTATTATAAAGAAAATAATGATTATTCCTTAATAACCAGAGATGACTATAAACGTTACTTTGTATTGACCACTCAAGATGGAATGAAATATTATTATGGTGATTACAAAGGTACCAGAGCATACCAATTATCTAATGCTGACCAAACTACTATTATTTCCTGGTATTTAGCTTGTCAAGAAGATCCTTATGGAAATTATATATTGTATAATTATCAACAAGATATTGAAAATGCAGATATATGGTTGAAGTCAATTGAATATACATTAAATGATTCATGCAATTACACACAAACCAATCGAATTGATTTCTTATATAATCGTGTGAAAGATGTTCCAACTGGTTTTCTGAATGGTTTCAGGGTTAAACGTGATAAGATATTGAAAGAAATTTTTGTTTTTGCAGGAAGTGAACAGGTACGTATCTATAAAATGAAGTATATCAAAGATGAAAAAGATATATATCCAAAACTTAATAACATACAAGAGTTTGGAAAGAATAATGTAGCATATAATCCTATTATAATAGGCTGGGGAAAGCATCAAGGTGAGAAATGTTTGCAAAAATATGCATTTGAACATCGTCCGACAGATGTGATCCAAGGAGACTTTAATGGTGATGGAATAGAAGATTTTCTAACAATAGATAAACAATATATAATGAGACCTCCAGAATATATGGATTCTATAAATATTGTATTAGAGGTCCAAACAATAGATAAAAAAGGAAATCGTGAAAAAATATGGACTACAACCATTTATGACCAAAATTATTCTTTTACTGTTATTCCTGGAGATTTTAATGGAGATGGTTTATTGGATTTAGCTATGTTAACTAAGGATGATACGCATTTCATAATTATGAAAGCGTATCTGAATGAGGAAGGTAAATTAGGTTATAAAACAACAACCCGTTTGGGGGGAGTTGCTAGTCCTGTATTAGTTGGGCATTTTGAGGGAAATAGAAAAGATCAACTCCTAATCGGAAATAAATGCTACTCTTTTGATGATGAATTAGTAAAATATACTTCCCTAGAAATAAAAGGGACTTTGCCAAACAATGGGAGTTATGCAGTCATAGATGTTGATGGAGATAAATATGACGATATCATTGTGTATGATAAAAAAAAGAAGGAGGTTGTGGCTTATGCTATTAATTCTTATGGGAGTATCTTTGAATTGACGCATTTTTCATTTAATGAAGGGGAAATTAATGATCTCAAATTCGGGTACTTCAATAATGATCGATATGCAGATATCTTTTTTTATTGTAAATCCGGGGAACAATACAAACAATTGATATATTATTATAATGGAAAAGAATTTATTAAAGGAGAAATTACAGAATCACATCCTAATTTATCTTTTTTAGTTGCGGATTTTAATAATGATGGTATATCGGAATTAATGTCCTGTTATTATACAATTGATCAAGATAAAGAGGCTAGAGCTACGATTGTTAGTTATCCCGGATGTCATTTTACGAATAATATCTATGATATTGATGTTACGGATTTATTTCTATCTCCTGATATTTCTCCTGGAACTACAAGATTAGATGATGTGTATTCATATAAGGGAAAATCTTATGTTTATCCTATAAAACATGATCTTTTTGCCGGTGATTTTACAGGGGATGGTAGAGCTGATGTATTAGCCATTTCTCAATCCAGAGTAACAGGGCCGGGGGTGATTACACGTTTTCGTGACGTAAAATACAGTTTGGTAACTTTTGATGAACAATGTTCTTCTGATGTGGTGATTGATATCATAGATGGTAATGCGGGTAGGCGCTCTATTGAATATAATAGTCATGTACAATCACGTGTGAGTAAGAATCCGCTAATAAAAGGATTATATACTCATTGGAATAAGCAATACTCATTAATTCGAAATGTAAATTATGTACTAACATCCGATTTACATAAAGACATTCATATTGGTAAGAAGTCATATTCATATACTACTCCTTTTTATAGAAAGGATAAAGGTAACTTTGTTGGATTTGAAAAACAAATAATAACAGATTCTCTTTTAAATACTATAACGGTTAACACTTATAATGTATTAGGATCTCCCTGTATATTATATCTTGCCAAAAGCGAGTATCGTGTTGGACATGAAATCGTTTCGTCTACTAACTATGGAGCTGAATTACATAATTTGTCAGGGAGCTATTATTTGAGACATACATCCGTTTTTGAAACAGACTTGGATAAGCAATGTGAAAAAGTGGAGCAATATACTTATGATGAAATAGATAATATCATAATCTCTGATGTTAGTTATCAAGGATTTGCTAGGGTAAATAATATGCCAGAAAAAAGAATTTTAACCAATTATCAATATGTACGTCCGGATAATCTATTATATAAAAAGAAACCTTCAAAAATTACAACTGTCTACACAAGAGATGGAGCTAATAGTATCACTCAAACAAAAAGATACGCTTATACTCCACAAGGAAAAATTTCTTTAGAATCATTTAATTCATATTTTAAATTCTGAACGGTTTCGTCTAACCGTTTGATGAATAAACATTTAAC
>NZ_QTNF01000076.1:0-3041 GCF_003603455.1 Bacteroides sp. AM37-9
CACTATTCCTTCTGAGTACTCAGATCTACATCTTCACTCAAAAGGTTTCCTCCCTGAGATTGAAGTTCAGGACTTCCCTATCCGTGGTAAAGCCGTTTATTTACGTATCAAGCGTCGTCGCTGGGAAGATCCCTCCACTGGGCAGACATATAGTCGTGACTGGAGTTTGGTAGCCACCGGTACTCGCATAACCGCTGAGTTCGGTGCTTTTTTAAAAGAATTACTTAGATAATCACGCCGTTAGCTGCCAAAGTGTAGCAGAGCATTACTGTATGGATGGCAAACAGCTTCAAAGCCAATATAAAGATCACCTGAGTGACTTCCAGAATTGGGATCAGAGAGCACATGCCCAAGAGTATATCCTTTATCCAAAGAATATGGGTTATCGCCTATGTATTGACGAAACGGCTTTGAGCAAGGGAGATCTTTATACCATCTTAATAAATAGAGATAAGCGAGGTAGGAAAGGTTCTATTATAGCTGTAATTCAGGGCACTAAAGCCGATGATATCATTGCGGTACTTACAAAGATGCCACAGGAGCTGCGTAATCAAGTCAAAGAAATTACACTGGATATGGCCGGGAGCATGCAAAAGATTGCGAAAACGTGCTTTCCACGTGCCATGCAGGTGATTGATAGGTTTCATGTACAAAAACTTGTATACGAAGCGGTACAAGAGTTGCGTATTACATATAGATGGCAAGTGATAAAAGAGGAGAATAAAGCCATGAAAGCGGCAAAAGAGAAGGGGGAAGTACATAAAGCAGAAGAACTCGAAAACGGAGATACACTCAGGCAATTATTAGCCAGAAGCAGATATTTATTATTTAAATCACCTGATAAATGGACCAAGAGCCAGAAAATCAGGGCAGAATTACTTTTCAAGCAGTTTGAAGATATTAAGCACGTATATTACTACTCATTGGAGTTGGGAAAGATCTTTTCCACAAACTATGACAAGGATGTAGCAAGAGCAAAGCTGGCACTATGGTATAATAAGATTGAAGAATATGGATACGATACATTCACAACAGTAGCAAACTCTATTGAGAACCATTATGAAAGGATTCTGAACTTCTTTGTGAACAGGAGTACAAATGCAGCAGCGGAAGCATTTAATGCTAAAATCAAAGCATTTAGGGCATCATTTAGAGGAGTAGTGGATATGAGCTTCTTCCTTTTTAGGCTAGCAAAGGTATATGCATGAAGGGAATTGACAAAAATTAATCCCCCAAGTTTTCAGACTGAGCCAAAAAAACACCAACCCATTATATCATGAGAAACAGGATTTATCTCTTTACAGTAGCAGTAGCTTCTTTTATGTGCATCAGTTGTACAAAGACTCAAACCACTCTTTCGGAAAATGAAAAGGCAGTCAATCCTCCTATCATGGGATGGAGTTCATGGAATGCGTTTCGTGTAGACATCAGTGAAGACATTATCAAACACCAGGCTGACCTGATGGTGGAAAAAGGTCTGAAAGATGTCGGATATCATTATGTCAATGTTGATGATGGCTATTTCGGAAAACGTGACGACAACGGAATAATGCTTGCAAATGAAAAACGCTTCCCGAACGGCATGAAACCGGTGGCGGATCATATTCACAGCCTGGGAATGAAAGCCGGCCTTTATACCGATGCGGGTAATAGTACGTGCGGTTCCATGTGGGACAATGACACTGCAGGTATAGGAGCAGGTATCTACGGGCATGAACCACAAGACGCCCAATTATACTTTGGCGACTGGGGTTTCGACTTTATCAAAATTGACTATTGCGGAGGAGATGCGCTGGGACTTAATGAAAAGGAACGCTACACTTCAATCCGGAACAGTATAGACAAAGTGAACAAAGATGCTTCCATCAATATCTGCCGATGGGCCTTCCCGGGTACTTGGGCCAAAGACGCAGCAACCTCCTGGCGTATCAGCGGTGATATTAACGCACATTGGGGCTCATTAAGATATGTAGTCGGCAAGAATCTTTACCTGTCTGCCTATGCCGGCAACGGACATTACAATGACATGGATATGATGGTTATCGGATTCCGTAACGACAGCAAAGTGGGCGGACAAGGTCTTACCCCGACAGAAGAAGAAGCTCATTTCGGTTTATGGTGTATCATGAGCTCTCCTTTGCTTATTGGATGTAACCTGGAAAACATACCGGAATCTTCTCTCGAACTGCTGAAAAACAAAGAATTGATTGCCCTCAACCAAGACCCGCTAGGTTTGCAGGCATACGTAGCGCAACATGAAAATGAAGGTTATGTACTTGTGAAAGATATTGAGCAGAAACGTGGAAACGTACGTGCTGTGGCTCTCTACAATCCTTCCGATACCGTATGCAGTTTCTCCGTCCCGTTCTCTTCATTGGAATTTGGAGGAAACGTAAAAGTACGTGATCTCGTAAAACATAACGATTTAGGCAGCTTCTCCGGCACATTCGAACAAACGCTTCCGGCACACAGTGCCATGTTCCTCCGTATGGAAGGCGAAACCCGTCTGGAACCGACTCTGTACGAAGCAGAATGGGCTTACTTGCCTCTTTTCAATGACCTAGGTAAAAATCCTAAAGGTATTCTTTATGCCAATGACAAAGAAGCTTCCGGCAAAATGAAAGTAGGTTTCCTGGGTGGACAACCGGAAAATTATGCCGAATGGAAGGAAGTGTATAGCGAAGATGGCGGACGCTACAACATGACTATCCATTACTCATACGGTAAAGGACGCCAAATAGAACTGGATGTCAACGGCATTATTACCAAAATAGATTCTTTGGGAGAGGATAATAACCATAACGAAATCACAGTTCCCGTTGAACTAAAAGCAGGATATAACACCATTCGCATGGGTAATAGTTACAACTGGGCACCGGATATCGATTGTTTCACTCTGACAAAAGCATTGTAATTTGACGATATAACTCTCAATATTAAAAGGAGCAACAATGGAATAAAGATGCCCCCAAAAAAAAATTATCTCACTGTAACCATACTATTTTCCGCCACGCCAATTTTATCGGCTGTCTTTCAGCCGA
>NZ_QTNF01000077.1:0-2777 GCF_003603455.1 Bacteroides sp. AM37-9
TTGGGAGAAAATCAGTTTCATATACTTTTTCTAGATCCAATTCTTGTTAGATAAATAGATTAGATGTTCTATTTTTAAGATATCAGGCTAAATACAATTGAGCAAAATCAATGAATGAAAGAAAAAGTTAGTAAGATTGCACATGAATATGCAGTAATTAAATTGTTTTTATTCATATATGCGGTATGAATATTCGATAAAAGACGTTTTCTCAGGAATGTTCCACACCGAGAATCACTTCGTTTCTCGGTGTGGAACATTTTGATTCTTTAAATGGAACCTAACAAATCATTTAAAGAATAATAATAACTTGTTTTATAGTAGTTGTTTTCTTCTAGTTAGTGCCGATAATACAAAGAACGGAATCTTTTCATTTGATTAATATTGTCAATATTAGATACTATTCTATCACTACGCGGGCGATAAAAAGAATAATTTGCAATAATATTATCCTTTTTTATTTGAATTACGTTTGGCTAAAGTGGAAATCCCTGCGGTTTTCAAAACACTCCTGATAACAAGATGCATATTCTAAATTATAGGTAATCTGAATATGCGTTTTTTAATATTATACTCACTTTTATCCTATATCAATTATTGGTCCATTTTTCATTGTACATACAATTTGCATGCAAATGTATTAATCTAGAGATTAAAGTTAGTCAATAATTGAGCATTCCTTATTCTTTCCTCTTTTTCAAAGTATGCTAAATAGTGCTCGGTTACAGATAAGTTAGAGTGTCCCAAGCTTTCAGAAATATATGAGGTTTTTGCACCTCCACGTTTTAATACTGTAGCAAAAGAATGCCTTGCCGTGTAAGTCGTCAACTGAAAAATTCCAATGTCTTGGGCTATTTTTTTAAGTCTTCTGTTACATTTGGTTATAATACGCCGTACCAATCTAATCTTTTCAAAGGCATCTTCAGTTCCTCTAGCATATTTAAAAATATACGTTTGCGGGCTTAATCTTGGATTACCCCATTTTTGAATAATATTCCACATTTCAGGAGTAATGATTGCATGTATCTCTTTGTTATGTTTGGTAGTTCGAGATGTCTTAGAGCGTACAAAGCATATTTCTCCATCCATAATATTTGAATACTGAAGAAATAATAAATCCATAAAATTAATGCCATTACATAAATAAGAAAACACCCAGAGATCCCTAAATTCTTCTATATCTTTTGTTTCACATTGATAAGACATTACTTTTTTTATTTCAGAAAGAGTAAGTGCTAATTTACGTCCACACCCTTCAGGAATTTCATATTTATTCTTTCCAAAAGGAAAAGATGATTCTTTTATGATACCATCATGTACAGCACGATTTAAGACACACTTTAAAGCTCGGAAATAAATACTTATGCTTGAATAGCTTTTACCTTCTGATATCCAAAATTTTTCACAACGTTTAAGCCAATCAATTGTAATGTTTTCCAAAGGTATAGTGGAACCTCCGAAATCTTCTAAACTTTTTAAAGCACTTTGATAATTTAAGTAAGTGTTTGCTTGTTCATTGGCTTCCAGTTCTTTCATTTTTAAGCGAAAAGCACTGCGCAAAGTCATATCATTCATCTGCCTTCCTAACCTGGCGCTTAATGTTTCAATACTAAATTCTCCTTTTTGTATCAGTTCGTTAACTTGTTGCTTAATAGTTGAAAAACTACTCTCTATATCTGATCGAATTTCTGCCAATAACCGGCTTTTTACTTTTAATAACCTTGCCCAATCTTCTTTTGACACTTCCTTCCCAGTTGAGTAATATTTTTGCTTTCTTCTATATACCACTTGAACTTTAACAGGAAACTGTCCACTCTTTTTTGCTCTTCTGGTATCTAATATGGTTAAAACCGAAATTCCATCTTTTGAATATTTGAACATAAAATGAATATTTATATCTATACAATAGGTAAAGCATACATATATTGTATGCAAAATGTATGCAAATGTAATAAATCAGCCTGATTTTAATAAGTACATAAGATTCTATTTATCAAATATTTGAGTATTTATTTTTCAATTAGGAATCTTTCTATTCTATTTTTTTCGAAAAAAATCTTATCTTCGTTTAGTAAGGTTACAACATAAAATGTATTACTATTGAATAAGCGCTTATGGAATTTATTTTAAGTATAACCTTTAAATTTATTAATTATGAGAAACAGAGATACATGAAACCTTTGTGTGAAAACGGTAATCTCATTTACCGCCTCTAATTACAAATTCTCTAAAAACTATTTCTAATTAAAAAGAATAAGATGAAAGAAATTATAAAACACAAGTTTTCATACTTGTTATTCTTCCTTTTGTTGGTTTCGTGTTTTGCTTCAGCTTATGGGCAAGAACGAACGATCACTCTTAATCTATCGAAAGTACCCTTGAACACTGCTTTGAAAGAAATTGAGAAACAAACTTCAATGTCAGTAGTCTATAACACAAATGATGTCGATATAAATCGTGTCATATCTATCAAGGTAACAAAAGAATCTTTGAATAATGTAATGAATCAGTTATTCAGAGGAGTTAATGTCAGTTTTTCAATAGTAGATAATCATATTGTACTTTCTGCGAAGAGTAATAAAGAAGAGCAGCAGAAAAAAACACCAATTACTGCAAGTGGTACTGTTACTGATTCAAAAGGAGAACCATTGATTGGAGTTAGTATTTTGGTAAAAGGAACTTCAAATGGTACTATCACTGATATGGATGGAAATTTCAAAATACAAGCAGCTAAAGGTGATGTACTTGAAGTATCCTATATCGGTTATGCCTCCCAA
>NZ_QTNF01000078.1:0-2746 GCF_003603455.1 Bacteroides sp. AM37-9
GTAACCATACTATTTTCCGCCACGCCAATTTTATCGGCTGTCTTTCAGCCGATAAAATAAAAATGCCCGTAAGAAAATATTTTTGTTTTAACATTCCGGTTTATAGAAACATGGCAGAAGAGCCTTCTTGTCGCAGTCCTTACCATGAAGAATACATTCAAACAAGTGTTTCAGGTAATTCTGAGGGTCTATGCCGTTCAACTTACAGCTTTCTATCAGAGAGAAGGTGAATGCAGAGTTTTCTGCCGCATCCTCACTGCCAACGTTCATACAGTTCTTGAGCAGCAGCTTTACAGGTTTCATCCTTTGCTCACAGAGGTTGTTCGAGATTTCTGCTGAACCGTCCTTGAGGATATTTCTCAAGGATTTCCACTGGTTTATCGTATAGTTCACGGCCTTTCTCATCAGTTCGTTAGCCATAATCTTCGCATCCTGCATCATCATGACCACCTTATGATGGATACGTTCAAGAATCGGTCCTGTAAGCTTAAGCCTTCTTTCCTTAATCTGCTCACCGCTGAGTTTCATCATACGGAACAGGTCTTCATTTCTGAACATCTCACCGATAGGATCTATTATGTCCATCGCTGTTCTGTCTGAAGGCAGGGCATCAACCCACAACCTTCTACAGTGCGTCCAGCATCCTATATGAAGCACCTTTGAGTCGTCTCCGTCAAACATCCTGTAAACCGTATATCCGTCAGTGGATATGGTTCCCATAAAATATTCCAGGAATGATTTTGCCGCATCGGACGACCTGCTGCCGTTATTATAGTGATAATAGACCATCTTAATATGCTTGGCAAAGAAAGCCCATAAGTACTTTCTCCTGTAAGCCTTACCTTCCTTTGTTTCCACTCCAACAAGCTCAGTAGTCTCATCAACCATAAGGTAATTAGCTCTCTGTACAAACTCCTTGAAGACATCTTCCATGAACTCCCTTAGTTTGGCGATTCCGTTATGGATATAGCTGTTCAGCGTGGTATTGCTTATGTGGATACCCTCTCTTGCAAGCAGTCTTATCTGTCTGTTCTCAGGCATGCTGAAGTCATATTTCAGACAAAGCAGACGGGCAAGCAGTTCAGGAGAGAAGATACCTCCAAGGTTTTTCAGCGGATGTTCCATCGTGCTTGTGAAAGTGCCGTCCGCAAGCTTTACCCTTGCCACCTTGTAAACATGCTCCACGTTATGAGCCCTTACATGTTCTATGACCCTGTATTCCCAAACATCAGGCATACCGTTGCGGTTCATAAACCGTCCCCCTTCTGGAAGCGTGTAATACTCGTCCACTTCATGTACTACCACCTTGTCAACTTTCAATTTTGTTTTCCCGGCACGTGGTGCGGTTTCCTTTCTCCTTGAAGGTTTGCTGTTCTGGGCAGGTATGTTGCCGGAAGAGGTATTGCTGCCAGTTTCGTTATCATCGGTCTTATTATTATCATCCTTCCTGTCAGAACCGTCATACTCGGATTGTTCCAGAGCGGACTTGTCGAGATTACGGTTGTTCAACAGCCTTCTTTGCTCGGAAGTACGGCCGAAACGGTGTTTCCTGCTGTCCTCAAGCTGAAGTCTGAGATTGGAGATCTCGTTTGCCAGCATCCTGTTCACCTCATCCTTTGCTTCAAGCTGCTTTCTCATAAGTTCCATTTCTTTCCTGTAATGTTCAACCGTGGTTGACTGCTTTTCGATGGTATCTTTGAGATCATTGATGGTATCTATCAGATTTTTAGAGTTCTCCCTGTTGGATTCTTCAATAGACTCAAGCCTCGCAATCAATTCTTTATTCTGTTTGCGAAGCCCTGCCTTTTCCTCATTCGCCAGACCCAGCTGGCAGCAAAGTAACTCGTATGCTCTTTCATCAATCATGATATAAAGGTACGAAAAATCAGGTACTTACGCAAACTTTTTACCGCTTATTTTTATACTATTATATTGATAATCAATATGTTAATATTGACCTTTCGGACTAACGTACATCTTGTCAACTACAATGCTTTCCGTAAGATAAGCCATGTCCGACCACTGTATCCGGTAGCACCTGGAGACTTCATCAAATACAGGTTTCTTGAATTTGCCCATAACAGGACGTTTTTCGTAAAGCACATAAAAACCGCGTTCGTAATGAAGTATCTTCACAACCTTTCGGTTCCGGGACATGAACATATATACATTGGACGCATCGCTCGGGTCAAGGGACATTTCTTCCCTTATACTCTCACACAGACGGAAAATGCCTTTCCGCAAATCAACATTACCGTTAAACAGGTAATAGTTCAGGTTAGCACTCAGTCCAAGCATATCATCCTATCATTTTATTAAGCAACAGGCTCAAATCAAGAACGGTGGTGTTTCTCAGGAACAGTGTTGCGCCAGACGCCAGCTGTAACTTGATCCATTTTATTGGTGGTTCACCTTCAGGATGTTTCACGTCCAACTTCACAGTTGGACTATTGCATGGTTTCCCGGTTATCTGGACTTTGGCAACCTTGGGCTGCTCAACCTGGACTGTCTTGCCTAACTTCTCACTCCACAACTGGTGACGCTGCCAGTTCATGAACTTGTCGTAATTTACACCATAATCAGCACAGAACTCTCGAAGATCTTTGGTCTCGCTGCATAACTGGTAGAGGTCATATACCTCCTGATAGTTTACTTTTTCTTTTGCCATAATCATTCTTGTTAAAGGTTACGGCGCAAAGATATGGCGGCTAACAACTTATGTCAAGGCGGAAAATAGAATGGTTAC
>NZ_QTNF01000079.1:0-2646 GCF_003603455.1 Bacteroides sp. AM37-9
CCTGGTTGTGAGATCATTGTTCCTAGTAAATCAAAGAAGCGTACTAATATGGGGGAAATTTTAGGATATGCCACTTCTTTCAGTTCCTTGGGTATGATGATTGCCTCTATTGCTAATTTAATCAAGAAATAACGAATACCTTTATTTATGTCTACTTTGATGGAACAAACATCTGAAAAGGAAACAAAACAGTTGCATAATAATCACAATGATGAGGAGATCGAAATCGATTTGATGGATCTTCTTCGTAAGGTTATAGGTATTCGTAAGAAGATCTATAAAGCGGCCGGTATTGGTTTGGTGATTGGGATTATTGTTGCAATAAGTATCCCTAAGCAGTACACGGTTGAAGTTACCCTTTCTCCGGAAATGGGTAATAACAAAGGTGGCGGTTTATCCGGTTTAGCTGCATCTTTTTTAGGAAGTGGGGTTACTATGGGGGATGGAACTGATGCCTTGAATGCTTCCTTATCTGCTGATATTGTTTCTTCTACTCCCTTTTTGTTGGAACTTTCTAATATGAAAGTCCCTGTATCAGGGGGTGAGGAAATCTCTTTAAGTTCTTATTTGAATGAAGAGTCATCCCCATGGTGGGGTTATGTAATCGGATTTCCTGGCATGGTAATGGGTGGAGCAAAGTCATTGTTTACAGAAAATGAGGATGAACCCATATCTTCCGATAAAGTAAGTCGGGGCGCAATTGAACTTTCAAAGAAGGAAACGGAGAAAATTGAGACTCTAAAGAAAATGATAGCTGCCGCTGTGGATAAGAAAACCTCAATGACTTCTATTTCTGTGACTTTTCAGAATCCTAAGGTTGCTGCTGTTGTTGCCGATTCTGTAGTGAAGAAATTGCAGGAATATATAATAGACTACCGTACCTTCAAGGCAAAAGAGGATTGTATTTATTTGGAGAAACTCTTCAAGGAACGTCAGCAAGAATATTATGCTGCTCAGAAGAAATATGCCGATTATCTGGATTCTCATGATAATATCATTTTGCAGAGTGTTCGTACCGAACAGGAACGTTTGCAGAATGATATGAGCCTTGCTTACCAGGTATATAGTCAGGTTGCCAGTCAGCTTCAGGTTGCCAGGGCTAAAGTTCAGGAAGAAAAACCTGTGTTTGCTGTTGTAGAACCTGCTGTTGTCCCCTTGGAACCTTCGGGGACTAGTAGAAAGGTATATGTTTTAGCTTTTATTTTCCTATCAGTTTGTATTGTAATCTCTTGGAATTTGTTCGGGAAAGATCTCTTGAATAAGTTCAAAGAAGTATGTGCCTAAAATCAATTTTTAATGTGATATGGTATCAACCACCAGTCAAATCAATAAATTTATAGAATTTGTAGCAGTTCTGGGAGATCTGATCATTCTGAATCTGGTATTGTTCTTTCTCCTTTTCTTTTGGGAAGAAGTATTTGTCTCTTTACCTTTTTCTTGTAGGGTTTCCTGGATGATGACTTCGTTAAGTCTTTGCTATCTGGCTTGTTCTGGATCCCGCGGGAGGGTTTGGGATAGTCGGGGAATTCGTCCTGACCAACTTGTGTTGCGTGTGTTGAAGAATATTATAGCTTTTTCCATTTTTTGGGCATGTATCATGACTTTTAGTGGAATCTCTATCTATTCTCCTCTTTTTTTTGTCGCTTATTTCTCTTTCCTCTTTGTCATCTTAAGTATTTATCGCATTATTATTCGTCATTTCCTGATAGTCTATTGTGCTAAGGGCAAGCATAGACGTTATGCTGTTTTTATAGGTGGGGGCAATAATATGCAGGTGTTGTATGAGGAGATGGAGAGTTCTTTAGCCTCTTCCCTATATGAGGTTGTGGGGTATTTTGATATAAAACCGGATGAAGCCTTTTCCTCCCAATGTTCCTATCTGGGTAATCCCGACGGTTTTTCAGACTTTATGTCCGCACATCCGGGAATCAAACATGTTTTTTGTTCTCTGTCGATGGAGGAAGGGCGCTATAATTTTTCTATTATGAATCATTGTGAAAACCATTTGCTTTATTTTCATGGTGTTCCTAATGTCTGTAAAGGTTTTCCTCGTCGTATCTGGCACAGTATGGTTGGCAATATGCCTATCTTGAATCTGCGTTATGAGCCTTTGGGTAAAATGGAAAATCGTATCTTGAAGCGGCTGTTCGACGTTGTTTTCTCCGGTCTTTTTCTGGTTACAGTTTTTCCTTTTGTTTATCTCATAGTTGGAAGTATTATAAAGTTGACTTCTCCCGGTCCTGTATTCTTTAAGCAAATGCGTACGGGTTTGAATGGTGTGGATTTTTTGTGTTATAAATTCCGTTCGATGAAAGTGAACGATGAAGCTAATAGCAAACAGGCTACGGTTGATGATCCCCGTAAAACTCGTTTTGGAAACTTTCTCCGTCGTTCTAATATTGACGAACTTCCTCAGTTTATCAATGTCTTTAAGGGTGATATGTCGATAGTTGGTCCCCGTCCTCATATGTTGGCTCATACGGAGACTTATGCCCGGTTGATTGATAAGTATATGGTGCGGCACTTTATAAAACCGGGGGTAACTGGTTGGGCTCAAACACATGGTTTTCGTGGTGAAACGAGAGAACTTTCACAGATGGAGGAACGTGTAAAGGCTGATATTTGGTATATGGAGCATTGGACAAT